>JAFWXS010000135.1 GCA_017517925.1 Bacteroidaceae bacterium
ATCTCAAGCAGCACGAGAACCCCGAAGATTGCGAGTACTACCTCTGCGGTCCTCCCATGATGGCCAAGACCGTGCTCGACCTCCTCGACAGCCTCGGCGTAGAGAAGGATATGATCCACTTCGACGACTTCGGCGGATAATCATCCCGCAACGTCACATAATGAACGGCAATAGGGCGCATGCGCACCCTATTGCTGTTTTTTTTTACCACCTCTCTATCGTTTATGAGGTGTGCTGTGCTATGTGTTCGGTAGGAATCAGAAGGAAGCGGTAGGAATCGGTAGGAATCAGCATAAGTTTCGGTAGGTTTCCGTCACCTCGGATTTCCCAATCCGAGGTAACTTTAGAAGAGGGTGCATCATTCTGACACACCCTCGTTTTTTTGAGTATAGGGATGTTTACATCCCGTAGAACGCGCTTCCTTGTTTCCGCATCTGAAGATGCTGATACTCATAGCCAGCGGATTAACGGAAATCTGCTGGAACGGCGAGGGACGACAAAATATATTTATGGAAATTCGTGGGACTATTTGTGGCCATTCGTGTTGAAAAATAATAAACATGAAAGTCCGTTACGGGGGATGTTCATTCATCGCTGTTCTTTTCCCTCACGCAAATCTCGCGAATCTCACGAAGAACGCATCGTTACAATCCGGCTGAAAACACTCGGCAAAGCCGCCAAGCGCGGGCGAAGCGACGCGCCTTCTGCGAGATTTGTGAGATCTGTGTGAGACACATTCACAGGACCTTGCCTTCGCGTGATTCGCGAGATTTGCGTGAGATAATATATTCCGTCACGGTGGTTACCATTCTCTCGTGTCATGCTGAGTGAAACGAAGCATCTCGCAAAAGTCTCACGAAAAGCTTTTCATAGTCCTTGCGCGAGATCCTTGACTTCGGCTCCTTCGGTTTTGCAGCCACGGCTGACGCCTCGGTTTTGCAGCCACGGCTGACGCCTCGGGCGTCGACCTAAAGGTTCGGGCGTCGAACTTCGTTTCAGCATGACACTAACGATGAGAGGATGACACTCGTACCTCTTAGTACAGCGGAGCATGGAATGCATCCTCGATATGCTCTATCGTCTGATTGCCCGGCTCGCCTGTGATGGCGATGATGTCAAAGCGCACGTTGAGGTTGATGCGATGATAGCGCACATACGCATTGGCAGCCTGCACAATCTTGTATATCTTGTCATCCGTGACCGCCTCTACGGCATCTCCATAACGGTCGCTCCTGCGAGCCTTCACCTCTATGACGGCCAGCGTGTCATTCTTCTGCGCCACGATGTCAAGTTCCTTGTGCCCCAACCGCCAGTTACGGTCACGTATCGTATAGCCCCGTGCCATGAGATAGGCCGCAGCGCGGTCCTCACTGATACGTCCGAATTCGTTATGTTGTGCCATAGTCCAAACTATTGTTATTTACAACGTGCTATTTCTCAAAACTTACCCTTACCGAATCCTCTACGGCTACCGTGCTGTAGCTGCCGACTATGCCGACACCTGTGCTCACGTTGCTGTGTATGCGCACGGGCTCTGATACCAAGGCTCCTCCCGTAAGATTGTAGGCCGATACCGTGGTGAGGTAGTGATAGTAGTCTTCGCTCAGTGTCTCGAGCATGAAGTGATAGTGGTAGGTGGCGCTGCTCACGGTGTCGGCAGGGAAGATGAAGTCGCTCTCCCAGTCATCGCCGTCGGTCCAACCGCTCTCGGGGTTGTACATGTCGTTACCGCCATTGCTGCTGCGAGGGAGCTCCATGAGCATGAGGAAGTCGATGACAGGCTGCCCATACGCATTGCGCAGACTCTCGTCGGAGAAGGTGAGCGAGTTGGTGGAGGTCATGTAGAGCAGGTTGCCAAGGAGCTGCGAGGCGCTCTCGCTGTCTATCACTAATCGGCTGCTGCTCTCGGTGAGGAGGTAGTGGGGGTAGAAAGATTCGGAGGAAGTGAAGTACTCCTCTTCTGCATAGGGATAATAGTCTGTGTCATCTCCATATATCCCTTCGGGATATTGAGCCTCATAGGTTCCGCTATAGTCTATCGTCAGGCGGTAGTAGTTGGCCTCGTCGGCAGGGTCGTCGATGTGGAGGCTGATGAGCATGGCGCTGTCTACATCGTTGAGCATGGCGAGGCTCACGGGGTCACCGGGGTTCACGAAGGGTTGCATCGTGGTATGGATGATGCTGATAGGAGTATGGGACATCACGCATTGCGTGGCGGTAGCCGTGCCCAAGGTGTGGGTGGCGGTGAGGGTCACCTCGTCGCCTGCCGTGAGGCGATATGTGCTACGGTAGTCTTGTGTGGAGGTATCGTAGGTGAGTGGCGTCGGTTGGCCGTTCACCGTGGCGGTGACGGTGGCGTCGGCAAGGCGCTGGGGCGCTTCGGTGTCGAGGAAGTGTACGGTGCGGCTCACCGTAGCGGTGAGTGTGCTGTCGGGCATGAGCAGGGCATTGAGCACAAGTCTTGGGGAACCTATCTCTGCGTTGTAGGGGACATCGTTGATGCAGGAGGTAAAGAAGAGGAAGAAGACCCACCCCAAGCCCCTCCCTCTATGGAGGGGCTTGCAGACATCGTGGGATATTTTTACTAATTTTATTGTCATATTACTTTTTTTTGTAACCTACCTGAGGCTCTCCCCATAGCCGACGCGGTATGAAAGCGTCGGTTCTCGGATTAGCCGAGCGCAAGCATTGCGACGAAGGAAACTTTAGTTTCTCCGAGGGGTAGCCAAAGGGGGCTTTAAAATTGTATGCCATAGCTGAATGAGGGGATGATGGGGAATATCGTTACCTTGCGCAGGGTGCGGTAGTATTGGTCGGTCTCCCAGTTGTAGCCCTCATAGAGGTATACCATGAAGGGGTTCATGTTGCAGTAGGCATTGTATACGCTGAGGTTGATGGTGCGCTTGATGCAGGGAGCGCGCTTGAACTGCTTGTGGAAGTTCACACCGAGGTCGAGGCGGTGGTAGGGTTCGAGGCGGTAGTTGTTGCGTCCGTCAAAGTGCCCCACGGTGCCGGTATAGTCTTCGGGACTGTGGGGTTGGTCCTCGTAGTAGTGTGTGTAGAGCGTACCGCAGTTGCCGGTGGCATATACCCATGTGGCCGAGAGGTCTATGCGGTCGTTAAAGCGGTAGGTAGCGGTGATGTTCACATCGTGGCGGCGGTCATACTTGGCAGGGAAGGGTAGTCCGGCATTGATGAGCTGTCCCTCACGGTCAAACTGGCGCATGGTCTTCGACCACGTGTAACCTATCCATCCGGTGAATTTGCCTACCGAGCGCTGGGCGAGGAACTCTATTCCGTACGACCATCCGCGGCCCATGGCCACCTTGTCTTCCCACGAGGTGGTGCCCGTCATGAAGGAGCTGCCCTCACGGTATTCGAGCAGGTTGTTCATCCGCTTGTAATAGCCTTCGAGGGAGATGTCGCATATCCCCTCCAACTCGTAGTAGGCACCGGCAGCCACCTGATGGGCATTCTCGGGGAGAATCTTTTCCGTCACGGGTACCCAGAGGTCGGTGGGCAGACTGATGCTGCTGTTAGAGAGCAGGTGTACATACTGTGTCATATAGGCGTAGCCCGCCTTGAGTGAGAGATCATCGGTGAGCAGCATGCGGGCACTGAGGCGTGGCTCGAGGGTATGGTAGAACTTCTTGCCTACGGTGAAGGTGGCATAGTTGAGTCCCGCATTGACCTTCACTGCATCGGCTACCGTGGCATTGTCTTCCACGTAGAGCTGCGTCTCGTGGGCCAGGATGTCGGGGTTGCCAATCTCGGTCTTGTTCTCCTCTCTATTCTCTTCCTCTGTCATGGTCATCACATCGGGGCGGAAGGTGTGGTGCGTATACGCTACGCCCATGCGCATGTCGTGATGCGGTGTAGGGTTATAGTGCAGTTCGGCCTTGGCGGTCTTGTCGTAGATGCCCGAGTTCATCATCAGCTCGGCGCGGTAGCTTTCGTTGAGTATCTTGTCTTGCTCGTCGAAGCCCATGCCCAGGCGGTGGCGGTACTGGGTGTAGTTGGTCGATACGTCGAGAAACATCTTCGGGTTGATGACATGGTTCCAACGTATGGCGGTGACGATATTGCCCCATTTCCACGACAGCTTGGCTGTGTTCATATAGTCCTTCGTGTCTTTCTCTTTGAAAGAGAAGTACATCTCATCATCGCCCGAATAGTAGCTCACGTAGAGGCGGTCGCGGTCGGAGAATTTGTGGTTGACCTTCGCGTTAAGGTCGTAGAAGTAGTAGCCCGCGCCATAGTTTGTGTTGTCGTTCTCAATGTTGGCCATATACCACAGTGCCGCATTGGTTATGAGGTCCGAGTAGGTGCGTCGTGCCGAGATATTAAACGAGGTCTTCCCCTTCCACAAGGGGCCTTCGAGGCTTATTTTCGACGATACTGCCCCCACGTGTACGTTGCCGTGGTAGTGATACATGTCGCCCTCCTTCATGCGCACATCGACCACCGAGGAGAGGCGACCGGCATAGTGGGCGGGGAAACTTCCTTTATATAGGGTGACGTTCTTGATGGCGTCGGCGTTGAAGGCCGAGAAGAAGCCGAACATGTGGTTAACGTTGTATACGGGCACGCCGTCGATGAGCATCAGGTTTTCGTCGGGGCTGCCGCCGCGGACGTAGAGCCCTGCCGACCCTTCGGTGCCGCTTTGCACTCCGGGGAGCAGCTGTAGCACCTTGAGTACGTCGGTCTCGCCAAACATAGCAGGCACAGCCTTTATCTGGGCAATGGGAATATCTACGGCACTCATCTGCGAGCCCCGCACGCCGAGGTCGAGGCGATTGCCCACAATGGTCACCTCGTCCAACGCCGAATGAGGGTGCAGGGCAATGTTGATGACCGTGTCGCTCGACAATACGAAGCGCTTCTCCTGCGAGGCATAGCCCACATACGAGGCCGCGATGCACACCTCGCCCTCGGACAGTGTCAGCGAGTAGAAGCCATAGGCGTTGGTCACCGTGCCGTTGCCGCTTGTGCGGTCATACAGCGTGGCGCCTATCATCGTCTCCTCGGCTGCCGCATCGGTGACATAGCCGCTCACGGTGTAGCGTTGTGCTACGAGCGGAGTGCATAGCAGTGCTACCCACAGCAGGGCGAGGAGTCTATTCATAGAGATGGAATATACGGTCCATCATCTGCCACTTGTCTTCGGCAGTATCGCCCGCGTTGCAATCCTGGAAGATGGACATGTAGTCCTCCCACTCCTGCTGTCGGGGCAGTGTGGCGAGACGTGCCATAGAGGCATCCCAGTCGAAGTCGACGGGTGTTTCCACTATCATGAACAGGCGATTGCCGAGAAGGTAGATCTCCATTTCAAGTATGCCTACCTCTCGTATGCCGTTGAGAATCTCGGGCCATGCCTCTCCTTGGCTATGGCGGTGTATATACTCGCGGATGAGCGCGTCATCGGGTTTCAACTGCATGGTGCGGCAGTAGCGCTTCACGGGCACGGCGTGCTGCTTGGTGTTGTATCCTTTTTCCATAATCTATCACTTCTCTATCCCTGTAGGGCGCATGATGTACAGTTTGTCGTTGGGGCGTATGCGGTCGGGCACCTTGAACGACACGTGCGCTCCCTTCTTCACGGTGTCTACGGGCTTGAGGTTTACGCGTGCCTCGTCAAGTGTCACATACATGGCACCAGTGGTATGGCCTGTGATGAGCAGTTTGTCTCCTACGTGCAGCTCGGCCGCCTCGATGAGGAACTCGGCTACACCGATGTTGGAGAAGTAGCGGATGCCCTTTCCGGCATAGATCTTACGTTCGGTGGCGTTGGAGCCGTAGTGGCGTGTCCACTCGCCGAGGCGTTGCCCCAGGTAATAGCCGTTCCAAAAGCCGCGGTTGAAGACGGTGCGCAGGCGCTCGTCCCACGCGTCCTTCTTCTCCTCGGTGAGCGTGCCGTCGAGGTAGCTGTCGATGGCCTCGCTGTAGCACTCCACCACGGTCTTCACATATTCGGGGCCGCGTGCACGCCCCTCAATCTTGAATACGCGCACGCCTGCCTCCATCATCTCGTCCATGAAGCGGATGGTCTTGAGGTCTTTGGGCGACATCACGTACTTGTTGTCCACTTCGAGTTCGATGGTGCTCTCTTTGTCTTTGAGCAGGTAAGAAGCCTCTCCCCCCGCCCTCTCCCAAGGAGAAGGAGCTTCTGACATCGCGGGGCCAAGTTCCCCTCCTTGGGAGGGGGTAGGGGAGGCCACTCTTTTTACCTCGTACCCTCTGCGGCACACCTGCATGCAGGCACCGCGGTTGGCCGATGCTCCCAGCTCGTGCAGGCTGAGGTAGCACTTGCCCGATACCGCCATGCAGAGCGCTCCGTGGCAGAACATCTCGATGCGGATAAGTTCGCCTTTGGGACCGCATATCTGCTCCTCCTGTATGGTCTTGTAGATGGCAGCCACCTGCTTGAGGTTGAGCTCGCGGGCGAGCACCACCACATCGGCAAAGCGCGCATAGAACTTCAGTGCTTCGGCATTGCTGATGTTGAGCTGTGTCGACAGGTGCACCTCCTGACCTATGCGGTTGCAGTACTCGAGCACTGCTACGTCGGCAGCGATGACGGCCGAGATTCTCGCCTCGTGGGCGGCATCCACGATGGTACGCATCAGTGCGATGTCCTCGTCGTAGATGATGGTATTTACCGTGAGGTAGCTCTTTACTCCATGCTCGTCGCATGTGGCTGCTATCTCGCGCAGGTCGTCGATGCTGAATGTGCTGGCCGAGCGGGCACGCATGTTGAGGTTCTCTATGCCGAAGTAGATGCTGTCGGCACCGGCCTGTATGGCTGCAGCCAACGACTCACGCGAGCCCACCGGCGCCATTATTTCAAAGTCTTTCCGATTCATGTTGCAAAAATACAAAAATAAGAGCGAACAATAGGTATGATTCTATGAAATAAGAGTATTCGGTAAGCAACTTTTTCCTTGATAATTTTTGTTAATTAGGCAAAGTTGCTAACTTTGCAACGATGGCATGGCCGTAAGGTTGTCACAGTGCCCTATGTGTTGTATAATCTTATAAAACTTATATTATGGAACAAGAAACGATTGTAAAACGTGAAGTTACCAATGAAGCATTTGCTGTGTTGCTTAAGAATGTGTACGCATGGATGGCGCTTGCTCTTGGCGTGACGGGTGTGGCTGCTATGTATGTATTAAACAATCAGTCGATACACCACTTCTTATTTGAGCATTTTGGGTTGCTTATGGGCCTCCTTGTAGCAGAGTTGCTGCTGGCTGTGGTGTTTACGATGCGATTTAATAAGCTCTCATTCAATGTTGCAAGTATACTGTTTGGTCTGTATGCCTTGCTGACAGGTGTATCATTAGCACCCGTTTTCTGGCTCTATACACAAGAATCCATTGCTTCAACCTTCTTCATTACGGCAGGCACTTTTGGAGCAATGAGCTTGTTTGGCTATTTCACGAAGAAAGACCTTTCTCCTTGGGGACGTTATCTCCTAATGGGATTGTTGGGTATCATCATCGCTTCGGTGGTAAATCTTTTCATGCAAAGTACAAGGGTGGAATGGATAACTACGTACGTCGGTATTGCTGTGTTCGTGTTGCTTACAGCCTATGACACACAGAAGATAAAGAATCTGATGGCCGAAAGAGACGAGGTAAACGAAAGTTCTCTAAAGTTGGCGCTCTATGGTAGTTTCATGCTGTATCTTGACTTTATCAATCTGTTCTTGAAATTGTTGAAAGCTTTCGGTAAGCGCAAGTAATTGGTTCATATTTAATCATAGAAGAACGACCAGCCTCAGTGGGGCTGGCCGTTCTTTTATGGCGTAGGCAATTATTTCAATCTCTTCACACCCTGATGTGTCGGTGTGACAGGCTTGATGCGGCCGTCGGGGTAGAACTCCATCTTGTCGATGCAAGTCTCGCGGTGCCATCCGGGGCCCTTGTGCCAGTCGAGGTAGTTCTTGTTGATGCGGTGGTATACGATATACCATTCATCTTTCTCGGGAATCTGTAGCACGCTGTTGTGTGCGGGGCCGTAGATCTCTTCTTCGGGACGCTGGATGAGGATGACGGGCTCGTCGGCCACCTTGATGGGGCCGAGGGGTGAGGTTGATGTGCCGTAGGCCACGTGGTAGTTGGGCGAGCCGGTGTCGTCGACGCTCCAAAGGAAGTAGTAGAGTCCGTTACGCTTGAATACGTAGGGCGCTTCACGGAAGGCATAGTCTTCGAGGGTGCCGCCCTGAGGTGTCATCAGGGTGACGGTGCCCTCACGGATGCTTATCATGTCGTTGTTGAGTTCGGCACCTGCCATGTAGCCATTGCCCCAGTAGAGGTAGCTGGTACCGGTATCGGGGTCGGTGAACACGTCGACGTCGATCTGCTGTCCGTGACGCTGACCCTCGGGCAGATAGTCCACGAGCGGCTTGCCGAGTGCATCGGTGAAGGGGCCTTCGGGATTGTCGGCTACGGCTACACCGATGGCCTTGCCCTTCTCGCGGCCTGCATCGCCGCTGAAGTAGAAGTAGTACTTGTACTCATAGTTGACGCGCTTCTCGATGATGGCCGGTGCCCAGGCGTTACCGCCTGCCCACAGGGTCTGGTTGCGTACGTCGAAGTTGATGCCCTCGTAGCGCCAGTCCACAAGGTTGTCCGATGAGAAGCAGGTGTAGTACCATCCTCCCCATCCGGGCTGTCCGTCGGTAGTGGTGTAGATGTAGTAGCGGCCGGTCTTGTTGGAGTACATCACCTCGGGGTCGGCATGGAAGCCGGGGAGGATGGGATTGCCGCTATACTCCTTCTTCTCGGTGATGACGCATCCGCCGTTGTGGGGTATGGTCACCTTCACCTTCTTGGTGTTCTTCTTGAACGTCACCTCCTTGGTGGCGAAGGCAAGGTCGGCCTCGTCGTAGTAGAGGTGTGCCGACGGGGTATCGAAGAACGAGAGGTCTATCTCCTTCTTCAGGGGAGAGCCCGTATTGTTGATGCCCGCTACGTACCAGTCGTTGCCGTGGCGGCGTGCTATGATGACGTACTTGCCGGGGTAGCCGTCGATGTAGCGTGTCTCGTCCCATGTGGTGGGCACGCTGCGCATGAAGTCCATCGCCTCGGCAGGTGCATCGTGCAGGTTGTTGGGGGTGATGCCAAACATCTGTACGGGGTTCTGGAAGAGGATGGCCGTGGCGAGTTGGAAATTGTCACTCGTGCGGCGTGTGGTGCCGCCGTCATTGGTGCGATTGAGGCGCTTGTTGAGGATGGTGCCGCCAAACTCCATGCAACCCACCGCGTTGCGGATGAAGGGGTGGAGCGAGGCGTTGTAGGCCTCGTTGTCGTCCCAGTACTGGTTGAACTTCAGGTTCTCCGAGGCGAGCACGGCTTCGCTACCGATATAGTTGGGGTACATGCGCTCCCATCCGCGGGGTAGGGTGCAGCCGTGGAAGATACACATGATACCATAGTCGTTGGCGTCGGAGAGCACCTGCTCGTAGAGGCGCATGGTCTCCTGCTTGTCGCCAGCCCAGAAGTCTACCTTGATACCCTTCACGCCCATCTTCTTCATCCACTGCATCTCCTTCTTGCGGGCGATGGGATTGCTCATGCGGTTGTGGGGGCCTTGGGGCGCATCGCTCCAACTGCCGTTGGAGTTGTACCAGAGGAAGGGCTCTACGCCCTTGTCAATAGCGTAGCGGATGAGTTCTTCTATTTTCTCATAACCTATCTGCTTGTCCCAAAGCCCGTCGATAAGGGTATATTCCCAACCCATAGCAGCGGAGAGGTCGATGAACTTCTTCACGTCGTCATAGTTGCAAGAAGCATCGTCCCATATCATCCAGTGCCATGAGCTGCGACCGAACTTATAGTCGATAGAGGGTTCGTAGAGAGGCTTCACCACGTCGAAGGGGATGGTGGTCTCCACGATAGGCTTGAGGTTGTCGCCCACGGTGATGGTGCGCCAGGGGGTAGAGCCGGTCAGGGCAATCTGTGCGCCCGTACTGCCGAAGCCGTTGTTCTCGCCCTCCATGGGGTAGGCGATGGTGTAGAGTCCGTCCTTCGTGCCGTCGCTCAGGCGAGAACCGCAATAGTTGCCCGTCACACCAGTCTCCGATACGAGTGCCCAGCAGTTGCCGATGTGGAAGAGTCCGGGGAAGGTGTAGCCGCGGCCATACTTCGAGGGAGTACCCATAGGCTCGTCGGCCACATACTCCTCCTCGTAGCTCGGCTTGGTGCGCTTCCAGCCTACCATAGGGTCGGACT
This sequence comes from Bacteroidaceae bacterium, assembly GCA_017517925.1. Lineage (GTDB taxonomy): Bacteria > Bacteroidota > Bacteroidia > Bacteroidales > Bacteroidaceae > UBA1189. The sequence continues at coordinate 10,239 of JAFWXS010000135.1, forward strand.
GTGGCGTGAGGAATGTAGTGGTGCCGGCAGGGAAGTCGAAGCCTGTAGCCTCGCTATTGACCACCGCACAGCGTGTCTCTCCGACGGGGCGCAGGATATACTTGAAGGCGATGTCGTTGTTGCTTACGTTGAATACAATGCGCATGTAGCGTTCGCCGGGGAATTCATAAAGGGCCGACAACTGGTTGGCCACGTAGTGCACATTGCTCACCTTGCTGCGGTTGAGCGTGTAGTGCTCGTCGATGAGGCTCGTCTCTTGAGCGGCCAACTTGGCATCCTTGGTGTAATCACCCACATTGGTCTTGAGACCGAGGGGGGAGGACTCGATGATACTGTGCTCCTTGTAGGTTACGGTATAGGAGAGCTTGCCGTTGTTGTCCGACAGGGTCACCTTGAGGTTCCCGTCGGGACTGCTGACGTTGAGGTTCTCGGCGCTCATGAGCATGGGGATACCCAAGAGGAGGGTGAGGAGGTGTCTTTTCATATTATGTGTAGTCTTTTGTTTGTGGTCGATACGTTTTGTTGGGCAAATATATGCTTTTTTTTCAATAAATCCCAAAAGTGCCGGAATATACTGAATGAAAAAACTGATGGGCAATATTTCAAAGGCTGATTTAAACTTATCGCAGGCTCTCCCCCGTGCTGCCGCAGGTGCGATAAATTCTTGTCGCAGGCTCTCCACCGCGCTGTCGCAGTTGCTCCGTATGGCGACCGTTCTTGTGTGTATTATCCCTCGAGGGCAATACAGAAACTACCGGTAATATCGAACTCACGTTAATTTAATCTTGCTGCGCAAGAAGAAATTAGGCTGCGCCTCAGAAAAATGCAAGAAAGCTTGCTTTTTCATTCGGCTTGCACTAATTTTGCAACATCCGAGGGGAGAAATCCTCGGGTCAAGAATGCGTTTCTTGCTTTATCCTGTGATAAGAAAATCGCCAAAATTTCAAGTAAGAGGGTAGAGACGGAGAACCGCCATTCTGTTTGTATATGACTGTATCGGTACGGCCCACGCTGTACTTTGCGAAGTGTATACAACAGCGTGGGGTATTTGTTTCTGTTTATTCTTACAATGGTGTTTGGCGATACCACTTATCCGATAAGCGTGACAAGTCTCTACGCTTTCTTGTATCCGTTAGCCAACACACACATTATTAACGCTGACTTTGGGGGACTTATAGGCAATTGTTGAATGAACGAATTATTAACTATAAGTATTAAGGTTATGCAAAAAACAAAACATTTCTTGTTCATGGCAGCTATGCTACTGTGCAGTTTCACAGCGAGTGCTCACGATTTTGAAGTGAACGGCATCTACTACCAGATTACTTCATCTTCTAATTTAACAGTGGCTGTAACATATAAGGGTGATAATTGGAACAACTATTCAGAAAAGGATAAATATATCGGTAATATATCAATACCCCAATATGTGACATACGATAATGTCACATATCAGGTAACATCTGTAGCTGATTATGCTTTTTATTATTGTACAAAGCTGACCCATATTATTCTTCCAGAAGGGATAGCTGATATTGGGTATATGTCATTCTATAGATGTGATAGTTTAACTTCAATCATAATACCTGAAGGGGTTGTAAGTCTTGGAAGTTGGGCATTTGGAGAATGCGCTAATCTAAAATCTGTAACCTTGCCTTCGAGTCTTTCGGAGTTTGGTTATTATCCAGTTTTTCAGTTTTGTAATAGCTTGGATTATATCGTTTGTTATGCGGAAAATCCTCCAACAGCCTCAGGCATGGCCCCATTCTATGGGGTCGACAAATCTATCCCCGTCTACGTTCCTGCATCTTCTGTTTCAGCCTACCAGTCGGAAGAATGTTGGTCTGAATCTACAGATGTACAGCCTTTGGCAGTTGTATCAGGAGCTTGTGGAGATAATCTAACATGGCAGTTTACTAATTATGATGGACTACTGATTATTGAGGGCATGGGAACAATGTTTGATTATGATGCGTGGAATAATAATGCTCCTTGGTATGAATATAAAGATTTGATAAGAGAGATTGTGATTGACAAAGGAGTCACTTCAATAGGAGAATGTGCTTTTTATGAATGCCATAGGATATATACTGTTGCTATTCCAGAGAGTGTTACAAGTATTGGAAACTATGCTTTTATTAAAAGTGGCATTGAATCTGTTTATATACCGAAAACTGTTTCTTCGATAGGTTATGGTTTATTTAGTGGTTGTAATAGCTTGAGGGAGGTTGTTGTAGATAAAGGTAATGAGGTTTATGATTCGCGTGAAGATTGCAATGCCATCATTGAGACTAATACAAACGGGTTGATTGCTGGATGTCCTTCTACGGTTATTCCTTCTATGGTTACTCTAATTGGGCCAGCAGCCTTTTGTGATCTCGAAACTATTGTCGCTATAGATATTCCAGAGAGTGTCACTGGAATAAGTCATAATGCATTTCGAGAGTGTAATCTTTCATCCATCGTTATCCCTAGGAATGTTTCTAGCTTTGGTATTTTAGCTTTTGCAGATTGTAACAAATTAGGCTCTATTATTTGCCATGCGGAAGAACCTCCGAGATGTGGCGGTAATCCTTTTTATGGTGTCGACAAGTCCATCCCCGTCTACGTGCCCGCTTCTTCAGTGGAGGCCTATCAAACTGCAACGTCTTGGAACGAATTTACCAATATCCAACCCATTCCATCCAATGACATCGCCTCTGGTACCTGTGGGGATAACCTCACTTGGCGACTGACCGAGGAGTATGAACTGATTATAGAAGGTGAAGGAGCAATGTATGACTATGAGGAAAGAAATGTGCCTTGGTATAATTGTAGAGAATCTATTAAAACTGTTACAATAAGCGAAGGGGTGACTAGTATTGGTAACAATGTATTCAATGGGTGCTGCAACCTCACTGACATCACTATCCCTGAGGGGATGACAAGCATTGGGGAGTTTGCTTTTGCCTATTGTAACAGCCTCACAGCAATCACTATTCCCGAGGGAGTGAGAAACATTGAATGGGGAGCCTTCCAGTACTGTATTTAGAAGCCTAAAACAACCAAAAACAACCAGAAATAGCCAAACATAAACCTTTAATTATCAATGTATTCTAAAATTTAACACTTTCAGGCTGCTTTTTGATGGTTCCCAAATTTCCACATATTTTTGATACATATTTCTGACGTGGAGAATTTGCGGAGCTTATTTTTTGTCATTTCGTGTAGATAGTTGACAAGGGTTTACA
>JAFWXS010000136.1 GCA_017517925.1 Bacteroidaceae bacterium
ACCACGATGTAGCCCTGCTGGGCGAGGAACGACTCCCATACCAAGCCGCCATAGAAGCCCGATCGCCAGCTGTCGAGCACCTCCTGTGAGCCGGGGCCGCTGTATTGGTACATGATGACGGGGTACTTGGTTGAGGGTTGAGAGTTGAGGGTTGAGAGCTCGGTGGGCTTCACCATCCAACCATTCAGTACGGTGCCGTTCGAGGTGGTGAACTGGAAGAATTCCTTGGAGGGCATGCCGGGCTGACCCAGCTTTTCGGCCAGTGCCTTGTTGTCAACGAGGGTTCTCAGCACCTTGCCCTTCACGTTCTCTACGGTGATGACGTTGGGGGTGTGGAGGTCCGAGTGGGTATGTACGAAGTACTGCAGGTTCTTGCTGAAGGTAGCGTCGCTCGTGCCCGTCTCCGGGGTGAGGCGGGTCTTCTTCCCCTTCTTGTTGATGTGGTATATGGCGCGGCGCAGGGGGCTGGGCTCGTTGCTCTGGTAGTAGAGGTCGCCCGTCTGCTCGTTCCATCCGTAGAAGTTGGTCACCTCATACTCGCCGTCGGTAAGCTGGCGCACGAATTGTCCGTTGAGGCTGTACAGGTACAGGTGGTTGTAGTTGTTGCGCTGGCTCTGCAGGATGAAGTTGTTGGGGTAGAAACGTATGTCCTGATAGGTAGGCTCATTGATGTAGGTGGGCGACTCCTCACGCAGCACTAATTTGCATACGGTAGAGCGCGGGTTGGCCATGTACATGTCCATACGGTTCTGATGGCGGTTGAGGGTGATGATGGCCAGCTTCTCGGGGTCTGAGGTGAAGTGTATGCGGGGGATGTAGTCCTCCTCGTCAATCTGCAGGTCTATCTTGCGGGTCACCGTCGACTTGATGTCGAAGGTGTGTACGCTCACCTTCGAGTTGTCCACGCCGGGCAGCGGGTACTTGTAGGTGTAGGCACCGGGGTAGAGGGCGTTGGCCTCGTAGCTGGGTGCCATACCGCGGTACATGGCGAAGGAGAACGAGGGCACATGGCTCTCTACACTCTTGACGTAGGCTATCATCTTGCTGTCGGCACTCCATGTGTAGCACCTGTCCATGGTGAACTCCTCCTCGTACACCCAGTCGGGGATGCCGTTGAGCACCTCGTTGCGCTTGCCGTCTGTGGTCACCTGCGACTCGCTGTTATTGTACATCAGTTTCACTAAGTGGATGTTGTTGTCGCGTACGAAGGCAATCATCTTGCCGTCGGGCGAGAATGAGGGTACCTGTTGCGGGCCGCCGGCAGAGAGTGGGGTCATCTTGCGGTTCTTCACGTCGTAGATGTAATACTCGGCTGTAAACGAGCGGCGGTAGATGTAGTTTGTCTTCGTCTGTATGAGGATACGGTCTTCGGCGGGCGACATGATGTAGCCATCGAAACGCTTGAAGTCGCATCCGCGGGTGTTGTTTACCGAGAACAGTGTGTCTACCACCTCGCCCGTCTTGAAGGCGTAGCGCACGAGGCAAGTGCCGCCACCGCCTATCATCATGTAGTGCTCACCGTCGTTCATCGAGCGCATGCCGCCCACACCGTGAGCGCTATACTCACCATTCGTCATCTTGCGGATGGTAATCTCCTCGGCTGCCTGTGTTCCGAGTGCAAGCAGCACACCGGCTGCAAGGGTCATAAGAAATCGTTTTGCCATATCGTATGTGTGATTATATGTTCTAAAAAACAAAAGTACTGCAATTTATACGATTGGACAAATTTTTTCTCATTTATCTTGCAGAGGTCTTAGTACCGGGCTCAGAACGAAGCGTATATTTGGAAATGGGGCTTGCGGTAGGGGCTGTGGATTGTTTTTTGCGGACCTTACGGCATACCTCTTGATATGTTGTAGAAAAGGTGGCCAAACGGTCACCTTTTCTTTTCCTTTGTTTTATTACGAAAGCCTTATGACTTCAAAAATGTCTACCTAACGTAGGGAGATTACTCGAAGAAGTTGGGCTTTCGCTTGCGTGCCTCTTCGAGGGAGAGTAGGGGAGTCTGCTCCTTCTGTGCGAACGCTTGGCGTAGGGCCTCCTGCTCCTGCTTGAGTTGGGCGATGAAGGCATCTCGGGTGTCGGCACCGAGCAGGGCTGCTGCTACGCCAGAGTTTTGTGAGGCATCCTTGACATACACCACGGGGCCATCATATACGGGGGCAATCTTCAGTGCCGTGTGCATGGCGCTGGTCGTGGCACCTCCGATGAGGAGCGGTGCGCTGATGCCCGCCTCGCGCAGGGCTTCGGCAGTGGCTACCATCTCCGAGAGCGAGGGGGTGATGAGTCCGCTCAGCCCGATGATGTCGGGCTTGCACTCGAGGGCTTTCTGCACGATGTCTTCAGCGGGTACCATGACTCCCATGTCGATGATGCGATAGCCGTTGCATCCCATCACTACACTCACGATATTCTTGCCTATGTCGTGCACGTCGCCCTTGACGGTGGCGAGGAGAACGGTCTTTTGGAGTTGAGAGTTGAAAGATGAACCACTTTCATCTTTCATCTTTCCACTTTCCACTATAAACTCTACCGCCTGCTTCATCGTGCGGGCCGTCTTCACCACTTGAGGGAGGAACATGCGGCCTTCGCCGAAGAGACGGCCCACGTGCTGCATGCCTGCCATCAGAGGGCCTTCGATGATAGCCACGGCTGAGGGATACACGGTGAGAGCTTCGCGGAGGTCGGCTTCGAGAGTGTCGCTCGCGCCCTTGATGAGGGCGTTCTGGAGACGTTCTTCGAGGGATATGGGTTTAGAGTTTAGAGTTGAGTGTTTAGAGTTGCCGTCCGGATGGGAGTTCTCATCTTTCATCTTCCCACTTTCCACTATCAACCGCTCGGTGGCGTCAGCTGTGCGGTTGAGTATCACATCCTCGATGGCCTCAAGCAGTTCGGCAGGGATGTCGTCGTAGCGCACCGAGGTGGCGGGGTTCACGATACCCATGTCCATGCCAGCCTTGATGGCGTGGTAGAGGAACACGGCGTGCATGGCCTCACGCAGGTAGTTGTTGCCACGGAAGGCGAAGGAGAGGTTGCTCACGCCACCGCTCACATGGGCTCCGGGCAGATGCTTGCGTATCCACTCCGTGGCACGGATGAAGTCGATGGCATAGGTATTGTGTGCCTCGATGCCCGTAGCCACGGCAAGGATGTTGGGGTCGAAGATGATGTCCTGTGAGGGCATGCCCACCACGTCGACCAGCAGGCGATAGGCACGCTCGCAGATGGCGATGCGACGCTCATAGGTGTCGGCCTGCCCCTCTTCGTCGAAGGCCATCACCACCACGGCAGCACCGAGGCGGCGTATCTCTCGGGCATGGGCAAGGAACAGCTCTTCGCCCTCCTTGAGCGAGATGGAGTTGACCACACACTTGCCCTGTATGCACTTGACGGCTGCGGTGATGACCTCCCACTTCGAGGAGTCCACCATGATGGGCACGCGGGCGATGTCGGGCTCCGAGGCGATGAGGTTGAGGAAGTGCACCATCTCCCGCTCCGTGTCGAGGAGTCCGTCATCCATGTTGATATCGAGCAGCTGCGCCCCGTCCTCCACCTGATGGCGGGCGATGGTGAGCGCCTCGTCGTATTTCTTTTCGTTGATAAGTCTGAGGAACTTGCGCGAGCCCGCCACGTTGCAGCGTTCGCCCACGTTGATGAAGTTGCGCTCGGGAGTCACCTCGCACAGCTCCAGCCCGGATAGCCACAAGGCTTCAGGACGTACGGTGGGCACGTGGGGTTGGGCACCTTCGACAAGCGGAGCATACTCGGCGATGTAAGCATCGGTGGTGCCGCAGCATCCGCCGATGATGTTAACTAATCCCTCGTCGATGTACTCCTTCACCTGCAGAGCCATCTCGGCAGGTGTCTGGTCATATCCGCCGAGACTATTGGGGAGTCCGGCATTGGGGTAGCACGATATATAGTAGGTGGCGCGTGCGGCGAGTCCCTTGAGGTAGGGCTTCATCTGTGCGGCACCGAAGGAGCAGTTGAGTCCTACGGAGAAGATATTGGCATGGCTCACCGAGGCGAGGAAGGCCTCGAGCGTCTGTCCCGAGAGCGTGCGTCCCGCAGCATCCGATATGGTCACCGAGAGCATGATGGGCAGACGGCGTCCCATGCGCTCCATAACCTGCTCGGCCGCATAGAGGGCCGCCTTGGCATTGAGCGTATCGAAGATGGTCTCGATGAGCAGTGCATCTACACCTCCCTCGATGAGCGCCTCTATCTGTTCGTCGTAGGCCTCGACGAGTTCGTCGTAGGTGATGCCCCGCTTGGCGGGGTCGTTCACGTCGGGGCTGATGGAGCAGGTCTTGTTCGTCGGGCCTATGGAGCCGGCCACGAAGCGCGGCTTCTCCTCGGTGCTCATGGCATCGGCACACTGGCGGGCGATGCGGGCAGCGGCAAGGTTAATCTCGCGGCACAGGTGCTCGCAGCCATAGTCGGCCATGGAGATGCGCTGCGCATTGAACGAGCAGGTCTCGATGATGTCTGCGCCCACGCCAAGGTAGCGGCGGTGTATGTTGGCAATCACGTCGGGGCGCGAGAGGCAGAGCAGGTCGTTGTTGCCCTTCTGCAAGCCCGGGAGATTATTGAAGCGTTCGCCACGGAAGTCCTCCTCGGTGAGGCCGAGACGCTGTATCATGGTACCCATCGCGCCATCCAAGATAAGGATGCGCTCCTTGATAATATCGTGTAGTTGTGTCATTGATTTAATGTTCTGTGTTGATAGTCCTTTTTATCTCGATTGCCTTAGGCAAAGAGTAACAGAGGAGCATCATGGCGAGGATTTCTGCTAAGAATGTGATTATATTAGGGCTTCTCAAGACGGCATGGGGTATTGTCATAAACGTCATGAGGATTGTAAAAACGTTTGAAATGATAAGTGACGCCAGTGCAGTCCACGGAACCAATTGGGCCATGTATCTTGCCAAGCCTTTGGGTAATCCTTTTGCCAATTTGAAGAATCCCATGCAAGAGAATATCAAGTGGGAGAAATAGAATGCACCTATAATCAATGAAAACTTCACAGCATCCATCTCGGGATGTCTGTACATGTAAAATGTGAGAATCCTATTGACGAGGCCAAACAGGGTAGCAATGATGATGAATGTAGCAGGCTTTTTTAGCGTGCTGTCGTGTGATATAATCCACGCAGCCACGCCAATAAATGATGCAATGTATATCGCGTTTAGAATAGTAGATAGCAGAGGCGGTACTTTTGTGATAAGTGGATAGATGACCGTTTCAATAAGAAAGTAGAGTGAGTAACCTATGACTGCTATGCGTGAAAAGTTTGTTGTCGGTTTCATCGTCTTGTTACATTTTATGAATATTATGCAAAGTTCGCATAAATATTTGACTCGCACAAATGTGAGGTGGAATATCTATTAAAGGAGACCACGGATTACGCCGATTACACCGATTTACTCCGTGCAATTTGTAATCCGTGGTTTGACGTCATCGTCAATGTTTCGCCCCCGTATGCGTAAATACCGAGGCCTTCACGGGCAAGTTCTTCTCCTGTGCCATACGCGATGGGGTGGGGTACTCCAACTTCTCGAAGTCGGCGATGGCGGCACGTATATCGCCCAAGAGCATGTCGGCCATGTCGCGGCTGAAGCCTTGGCGCACCACGATGCGCATCACTACGCTGTCCTCGATGTTCTTGGGCATGGTGTAGGCGGGTACCATCCAGCCGCTCTGCTTGAGCTTGTCCTGCAGGTCGAAGAGCGTCCACTTGGCATCTTTGGCATACTCCTCCTTCATGTACCATATGAACAAGGGGTTCACGATGTCCCTGCTGTAGTTCTTGAAGGGGGGCATCTTGCCTATCTCGGTGTGCAGGTAGCGGGCTATCTCCATGGAGTTCTGCTGCACTTGACGGTAGCCTTCGAAGCCTAAGCGGATGAACTGGTAGTACTGACCCAGCACCTGTGCGCCGGGACGGGAGAAGTTGAGTCCCACCTGCGTGATGTCGGCACCGAGGTAGTTGACCGAGAATGACATCTTGCCCGGCAGGTACTTCTTGTCCTTCCATACCACCCATCCGAGGCCGGGGTATACAAGCCCATACTTATGGCCCGAGGTACTGATCGAGAGCACCCACTTGAGGCGGAAGTCCCATTTCTTTTCGGGCTGGAGGAAGGGCAGGATGAATCCGCCCGAAGCCGCATCCACATGGATGGGGATGTCGTGGCCCGTGCGGCGGTTGTACTCGTCAAGTACGGCATCGAGAGCCTCCACATCATCGTTCAGTCCCGTCCAGGTGACACCCTGTATGGGTACTACGCAGATGGTGTTCTCGTCGCACATCGCTATCACCTGCTTCGGGTCGAGGGTTATCTGTTCGAGGGTCAGGGGCACGGTGCGCATCTCGATCTGCCATAGGTCGGCAAACTTCTCCCACACCACCTGATAGCCTGTGGAGATAATGAAGTTGGGCTTGTCCGTCGGCTTGCCCTGCGCCTCGCGGCGCTCCTTCCAGCGCAGCCATGCCGCCACGCCGCCCAGCATGCAGGCCTCCGATGAGCCTATGGCCAGGGCGCCCGTCTTCCACTGCGCCTTTTCGGGCGTGTTCCACAGGTTGGCCATGATGTTGATGCACTTGGCGCACATCACTGCCACGCGGGGGTACTCCGTCTCGTCGATGTAGTTGAGCGCGATGGCCTCGTTCATCAGGCGTGTGGCATAGGGATCCATGTAGGTGGTGACAAAGGTGGCGAGGTTCAGTCGCGGCTGCGTCTGCGCGAAGGTCTCATCCTTCACCATCTGGTAGGCAATGTCGGGGCGCGTGCCCTGTTGGGGAATCTTGTCTACGGGCGAGGGCTGGAGCATCTCGCGTGAACCGAATACATCGGTCGCAAAATCAGTTTTTTCCATAATTCTTGGTTTAGGGGTTTAAGGGTTAGTTCAATCTGTAACAATGCCTCACGGCAGATTGTTTTGTCGCGTGGGCTATCCGTCTGCTGCCATTTTGATTGGCAATTGCCTTTAGCCCCTACGGGCGGCGAACTTCGTTTTATGTTCACAAGAGAGGAAGGAATAGGGGAATCCTTGCAATCTTTCCGCCCAATCCCCAAGGCGAACGAAAAGAACGCAGCGATTAGAACACCACTCAATAAATTGCCATTTCGTGCATTTTGCAATGGGAATATTTTCCATTTCGTGCATTTTGCAATGAGAATATTTTCCATTTCGTGCACTAAGTTGTTGCATAAGTAAAAAGTATTGCTTACTTTTGGGCATTAAATCAGTACGTTATGGATATTAAGCAGATATTATACGACCAAGTGCCAGAATCTTACATTAATCATGATGGACGGCGAGGAACGTGTTATTGAGCAGGACGGCTATTCCATCAATTGTGTATTGGCAACGAACTGGCTCTTAGGATGAGATGGATATTGCCTTCGATACGGTTATATACCGCTTCATCCTTTCCCTCATCGCGCCCAATCCCCAAGGCGAACGAAAAGAACGCAGCCACGGGCGATTAGGATTTTTCAGAAAGTAAGCGAAACGTGAATTTTTGAGTTTTTAAGTTTGTGAGTTGGGTAAGTCAGTACTTCCGATCCCAACACCATGTAAGCAATCCGCAGGGTTTGCCTTACATTATGCTACGAAATTTTTAACTTGTGCTCGCACAAGTAGAAGTTTAGGCGGCGCCTCGGAAAAGCTCAAATATATTTGGCTCTTCTCTCGGCTTGCGCAAACTTTGTACAGGATTTCCTCCCGTTTCGTTCAATAGGGCACCTCCCTCAAAGTACCTCTGAAAAAGGACATGCCGATAAACAACTCCGAGGCTGAGGTTGTTATACCCCTCAGAATCTAAAAATCCTAATGACTATGGCAACTATAGGTAAAGCAACCAAGCTGAGCGTGGCTACGCTCGCTATCATGAACGTGACGGCCGTGGTGTCGCTACGCGGACTCCCTGCCGAGGCGGAGTATGGACTGAGTTCGGCATTCTATTATCTCTTTGCGGCTATCGTGTTTCTCATCCCCACGGCGCTCGTGGCGGCCGAGTTGGCGGCGATGTTCTCCGACAAGCAGGGCGGTGTGTTCCGCTGGGTGGGCGAGGCTTTCGGTAAACGCATGGGCTTCCTCGCCATCTGGCTGCAGTGGGTCGAGAGCACCATCTGGTACCCTACGGTGCTGACCTTCGGCGCCGTGTCGCTCGCCTTTATCGGGATGAACGGGGCGCACGATATGGCGCTGGCATCGAACCGTATCTACACGCTCATCGTCGTGCTGGCCATCTACTGGATTGCCACCTTCATCTCGCTCAAAGGCATGTCGTGGGTGGGCAAGGTCTCTAAAATAGGTGGCCTTGTAGGTACGATTATCCCTGCAGGACTCTTGGTCGTGTTGGCCATCGTGTATCTTGCCAGTGGAGGCCATTCGCAGCTCGACTTCCACGGCAGCTTCTTCCCCGACCTGACCAACTTCAACAACCTCGTGCTGGCATCGAGCATCTTCCTCTTCTATGCCGGTATGGAGATGGGCGGTATCCATGTGAAAGATGTGGAGAATCCCTCGGTGAACTATCCTAAGGCGGTGTTCATCGGTTCGTTCGTCACGGTGCTCATCTTTGTTCTGGGTACCTACTCGTTGGGCATCATCATCCCGAAGGACGATATCAACCTCACGCAGAGCCTCCTTGTGGGCTTCGACCGCTACTTTGCCTATATCCGTGCCTCGTGGCTGTCGCCCGTGATTGCCGTGGCTTTGGCATTCGGCGTGCTGGCCGGTGTGCTTACCTGGGTGTCGGGTCCCTCGAAGGGTATCTTTGCCGTAGGTCGTGCCGGCTACCTGCCTCCCTTCTTCCAGAAGACCAATAAGAATGGTGTGCAGCGCAACATCCTGCTCATCCAGGGCGGTATAGTCACCCTCTTGGGACTGCTGTTCGTGGTGATGCCCTCGGTGCAGAGCTTCTACCAGATACTCTCGCAGCTGACCGTGCTGCTCTACCTCATCATGTACCTGCTGATGTTTGCCGCCGCCATCTATCTGCGCTACAGCATGAAGAAAGCCAACCGTCCTTTCCGCATCGGTTCGAAG
>JAFWXS010000011.1 GCA_017517925.1 Bacteroidaceae bacterium
ATGAGTAGGCATATTGGTAGCCATACCTACCGCAATACCTGTGGCACCATTCACGAGGAGGTTGGGGATACGTGTCGAGAGCACACAAGGCTCCTTGTCCTTACCATCATAGTTTTCCTGGAAGTCCACCGTATCCTTATAGATATCCTGCATCATGTCCTCGCCTATCTTGCGCAAGCGAGCCTCGGTATAACGCATGGCAGCGGGGCTGTCACCGTCGACCGAGCCGAAGTTACCCTGGCCGTCGATGAGCGTGTAGCGCATAGCCCAGTCCTGAGCCATACGTACGAGCGAGCCATAAATCGACGAGTCGCCGTGGGGGTGATACTTACCCATCACGTCACCCACCGTACGGGCGCTCTTGCGGTAACCCTTGTCTGAGGTATTACCCTGCTCCATCATACTGTACAGGATTCTGCGGTGAACGGGCTTTAGGCCATCGCGCACATCGGGTAACGCACGCTCCACAATCACCGACATTGAGTAGTCGATATACGATTTGCGCATCTCCTGCTCGATATCGACTTTAATAATTCTGCCTTGGTCTAAATTCATATCTTAATAGTAATTTTGTCTCAAAATAGCCTTAAACATAAAAACGTGTAAAATTACATATTTTTGACGATATGACAAAATTTAGGGAGTGTTTTTTGCAGTATTTAACCTACACTCACTTTATATACACACTCTGCAGCCCCAACTATAAATATTTATCGCAGGGGCGATGATCCTGCAGAGCAAAGGCGACAAGCCGCCAACAAACCGACAGTAGAATCGAATAGACTCTTCGTCGATTTAGGACAGGAATTAGACCTTATAGTTGTGCCATTGCCCTCAACCTATAAACCACGAAGAACCATTGAATATTGGTATTGAAATCCATACCACCCATTCATATCTATCTATCGCCACACAAGCATTATACACGTGGATATTTGTACAATAACACGTGTAAAAACATACCTGACGGGGAATACTACTGCATCGAGCTGTCCTATTTACAAACTCTTATCACTTAAAACTGACATCGAAGCCCAACGCTATGACAAAGACAAGCACCGTTTATGCGGCAAAAGCAATGAGCCCTGTACGATTTTCCCATACAAATTACACCATGCTTCCGTATAAAATTAATACTACCATGCAAGATTCACATGGCATCTCCACTACCCTCTTCAACAGACTGAAAGGCTTGCAGGAAGGCCTCTTCACGCAGGCGGTACTCGCTGTACTTGTGCTGCACCTTGCGCACAAACAGAATTGTCTCAGTCGCCTTGAAGCGGCCGTTACGACAGAGCGAGTCGGTATAGTAAATGGAATCGTTTTTCAGGCGCAGGTAGGTCTCTACATTGTCGTTCCATACGTAACGGTCCTTGCCATACTTGCCGGCCAAGCGCATGGCATCGTGTATATGTCCGAACCCCGCATTGTATGAGGCGAGGACAAAGTTGATGCGCTCGCCTTCGGGCACGCGGCGAAAGAGACGGGAGAGGTAGACAAAGTAGTGGGCGGCGGCACGCACACTCTCATCGGGGTCGCTTTCCATACCCTCGGGCACGCCCATAGCACGAGCTGTGCGAGGCATCATCTGCATCAAACCCAGTGCACCTACAGACGAGACGGCAGCGGTATCAAACTTCGACTCCACGTAAGCCACGGCGGCAAGCATCTTCCAATCCCACCCTACGGTGTCGGCATATACACGGAAGAGGCTGTCGTAGGGCGAGATGCGGAACACGGGACCCATATCCTCCTCGGCCTCCAACGGCTCAGCGGGCTCTATATGCTCGATAGAGGTCATGGGAGGGATGCTCACCGTAAAAATAGCGGTGACAAGGGAGATGGCTATAATGTATACGGTCTTCTCGCGCTTGCGCATAATACGATATTATTGAAAATAGACGACAGACAACGGACGAAGATTTCACTGTATTTATCATACAGATGATGCCTGCAGCTTGTGTTCGTTACCCCCTATAGTTCTTCACACTCGGCCAGCCAGCTGGCAGCACTAGCATCACTCGGCATGCGCCAGTCGCCACGAGGACTGAGCGATACACTGCCCACCTTGGGGCCGTCGGGGAGACAGGAACGTTTGAACTGCTGCTGGAAGAAACGTCGGAAGAAAGTGGTGAGCCACTTCTTGATGGTGCCCTCGTCGTACTGCCCGTCGAAGGTGAGGCAGGCGAGGTAGTATATCTTCTTTGGCGTATACCCCGAGCGCAGGAAGTGGTAGATGAAGAAGTCGTGAAGCTCGTAGGGGCCAACGAGGTCTTCGGTCTTCTGCTTGATGGTACCGTCGGCCTTGGCAGGGATGAGTTCGGGGCTGATGGGGGTGTTGACTATATCAAGCAGGATGGTGCGTACCTCGGCATCGCAGGTATGCTCGGCTTCCCATTGCACGAGGTAGCGTACGAGAGTCTTGGGAATACCGGCATTCATACCATACATCGACATGTGGTCACCATTGTAGGTGGCCCAGCCAAGGGCAAGCTCGGAGAGGTCACCGGTGCCGATGACAATGGCATTCTCGCGGTTGGCCACATCCATGAGGAGCTGGGTACGCTCGCGAGCCTGGCTATTCTCATAGGTAGTATCGTGCACGTTGATGTCGTGCTCTATATCCTTGAAATGCTGTATGCATGCCTCCTTGACACTGATCTCACGCAACGTCACTCCCAAGAGGCGCATGAGGTCGAGGGCATTCTGGTAGGTACGATCGGTGGTGCCGAATCCCGGCATGGTGACACCGATGATACCTGTGCGGGGCAAGCCGAGGCGGTCGAAGGTGCGCACCGTAGCAAGCAGTGCAAGCGTGGAGTCGAGGCCACCCGAGATACCTATCACCACCTTGGAGCAATGGATATGGGTGAGGCGCTTGCTCAGCGCGGCTACCTGTATATTGAGTACTTCGTTGCAATGGACATCGAGCTGCTCACCCTGTGGCACGAAGGGTAGCGGAGCAAAGTGACGGGTAAGCTGCCCCTCACGCTCGGTGATGGAGGCTGTGTGCACGTGAGTGGCCTTAGGATAGAGGTCGGCCTGTGCCGTGGCAAAAGTGGTATTGCCACGGCGCTCCATACGCAGCTTGTCGAGGTCAATCTCGCTGCATACGAGTTGTGCTTCAAAGCTGAAACGCTCGCCATGGGCTATCATAGTGCCATTCTCGGCAATGAGGGCATTGCCCGCAAATACGAGGTCGGTCGTAGACTCTCCATATCCGCAGCTACTATACACATAGCCCGCCATACAGCGTGCCGACTGTTGGCAGACGAGCGAGCGCAGGTAATCGTGCTTGCCCGTCACCTCATCCGAAGCAGAGAGGTTGAAGATAACCTCAGCACCCTGCAAGGCCAATGCCGAGCTGGGTGGAGTCACGCTCCACAGGTCTTCGCATATCTCTACACCAAAGGCATAGCGACCCGTGTGAAATATCTGGTAAGAGCCGATGTGTACCGACTGACCAGCATAACGTATATTGTCCTCCATACGGAGATTATAACCCGTAGTAAACCAGCGGCGTTCGCTGAACTCGCCATAGTTGGGGATATAGCACTTGGGCACAATACCCAAGATACGGCCCTGCTGCACGATGACCGCACAGTTGTAGAGCGCTCCGCACACATAGATGGGTGCACCTATTATATATATATTATCGCACGCCTCAGTAGCCTGGGCAAAGCGGGCAACAGCGGCCTCGGCCTCGTACAACAGGGTTTGCTGCGTCAGCAGGTCGCCACACGTATAGCCCGTGATGCACAGTTCGGGAAAGACAGTCACTTCAGCACCCTGTTCGTGAGCAAGATGAGCCAAGGTGATGAGTTGCTCTACGTTGTAAGTCGGGTCAGCCACGCTGACCAAGGGCACGGCAGCCCCTACTTTGATAAATCCGTGTTGCATAGTAACTCTATTTAATAGGACAAAATTAGTGTAAGACGAATGGAAATGCAAATCCCGACAAGAGAAAGTTGAAAAATGCTTGTTTTTTCACACTACATATACTACCTTTGTCGTGTTATTAAGTAAAATGGTATGACTATGTTTACCCAAGAAGACAAATTGATGTTTGCAAAAAGAGGCGTAACCGAAGCGCAAGTGATGGAACAGTTGGAATCCTTCAAGAAGGGATTCCCCTATCTCTCATTGGAGGGGCCGGCCTCTGTAAAGAATGGAATAGTAAAAGCTGACGAGAATGCTTTGGAAGAGGCATCTGCTCAGTGGAACGAATACTTGCAGTCGAATCACCGCATCGTGAAGTTTGTGCCCGCTTCGGGCGCTGCCAGCCGTATGTTCAAGAACCTCTTCGAGTTCCTCACAGGCGGTCACGACGAGCCTGTGACCGACTTTGAGCACGTATTCTTCGACCATATAGAGTTCTTCGGGTTCTATGCAGCACTCAACGAGAAGTGCACCGAGCTCTACGGCAAGGACATCAACACATTGATGGAAGAGGGGCACCACAGACAAGTGGTGGCTGCACTGCTCAACCCTGAAGGCCTCAACTTCGGCCAGCTGCCCAAGGGCCTCCTGCTCTTCCACCTCTATACCGACGGCACCGTACGTACCCCACTCGAAGAGCATCTCGTGGAGGGTGCCCTCTATGCACAGGACGAGAACAAGAACGTACACGTACACTTCACCGTATCGCCCGAGCACCGCGAGCTCTTCAAGGCACTCGTCGACAAGGTAGCGGCACGCTACGAAGAGGAGTTCGGTGTGAAGTACGACATCACCTTCTCTGAGCAGAAGGCCAGCACCGACACCATCGCTGCCGACAAGGACAACAACCCCTTCCGCGATACCGACGGCTCGCTCGTATTCCGCCCCGGTGGCCACGGTGCACTCATCGAGAACCTCAATGACTTAGATGCCGACGTGGTATTCATCAAGAACATCGACAACGTGGTGCCCGACCGCCTCAAGGACGACACCGTGACCTATAAGAAGCTGCTTGCCGGTGTACTCGTATCGCTACAGGCACAGGCATTTGCCTACCTCCGCCGCCTCGATGAGGGTGGCTGCACCGAAGCCGAGCTGCAAGAGATGGTGACCTTCCTCGAAGAGAAGCTCTACTGCAAGCATCCGGCCATAGAGACACTCAAGGGCGACGTGCTCGTGGCTTACCTGAAGAAGAAGCTCAACCGCCCGATGCGCGTATGCGGTATGGTACAGTATGTGGGTGAGCCCGGCGGTGGTCCGTTCCTCGCATACAATGCCGACGGCACCGTATCGCTGCAAATCCTCGAGAGTTCACAAATCGACATGGACAACCCCATAAAGAAGGCCATGTTCCTCGAAGGCACACACTTCAACCCCGTAGACCTCGTATGTGCAATCAAGAACTACAAGGGTGAGAAGTTCGATCTGCCCAAGTATGTGGACAAGTCGACCGGCTTCATCTCATCGAAGTCGAAGGGCGGACGCTCACTCAAGGCACTCGAGCTCCCCGGCCTGTGGAACGGTGCCATGAGCGACTGGAACACCATCTTCGTAGAGGTACCCCTCACCACCTTCAACCCCGTGAAGACGGTGAACGACCTCTTGCGCGACCAACATCAGAAATAAACTATCAGTTGCAATTATAAATCCTGCAAGATTCTTCGCTTCGCCCAGAACGACACAATCCCATCATAGACCTGTCATTCTGAGCGAAGCGAAGAATCTCTCATTATTAGATATAAGAACTATCAAGAATGGGAAGAAATAAATTCTCACAACGCGAGATAACCATCATCGGCAAGCTCCTGGGCCGCAAGATGGCCGGTAACCGCAACCAACAGAAGATGGTGCGTCACACGCTGCGCACGGTGTTCGAGTTCAACATATCGGACTTCAACGTACAGGGCAAAGCCTTCGGCCCCACCGAGCTGCAGGAGTGTATACGCCGCGGTGTCATCCACATACTGGACGATGCCACCATAGAAGCCATGAAGGCCCGCTACGCCGAACGCAAAGAACGCGACGAGGCACTGCGACAAGCCGAGGCAGTAGCCGATGGCGAGGTAGTAGACTGGCAAGAGGTGCAGCGACAATGGGACGCATACTATGGCACTGAACAAGAAACGGTTATCGACTAAGGTTTTGAGACTTTTTTTGCAGTTATCATAAAAAACATGTATCTTCGTACTCTATAATGGAATAATACGCAATGACAACTATGAAAAATCTGTTCTTCGGCTGTATCACAGCTTTTTGCGCTGTAGCTGCCACACATGCTCAAAACGATACATACACCGCATCGGCCAGCGACTACCTGGATGCCAAAAAAAAGACCGATGCTACCCTACTCTTCACTACCGAGGCTGAAGGTGTGAAGACTCCCGTCCTCTGGGGATTGGATACAGCCTGGCCCGACGAATGGAACATCGTGCGCGGCACCAACTTTATCGGGAAAGAGCAATTGGCCGTAGGACGCGTGTCATTCCAACCGAGCGACCTCATCGGAGACGACGGACAACTGTCTGAAGACCAAAAAAAAGATCTCGATAAGCGCCTGCGACTCATGGCAATGACCGGTGTGAAGGATATCGCGCTCAACTGTGACCACGAAGTATTGTGTGCCTACGGAGACGACGTCACTGAAGAGTGGAAAGCCGAGGCCGCCCAACACCGCAAAAACTATGTGGGTAAGCCTGCCGAATGGGTAAAGCTCTTCAAAGCCACTACCGACTATTGCCGAGCCAAGGGATTCAATGTGGTATCCATCGCTCCATTCAACGAAGCCGACTATACCGACTGGAACCAAGGAACGATGGCCAACTTTAAGGAGATATGCCGCCTGATGAAAGAAGACTCTTACTTCGACAGCATCCGTGTAAGCGGTGGAAACACCCTTAACTGCGACCAGGCGTTGAAATGGTACAACGGCTTGCAACCTTATCTGGATGAGGGAAACACTCACCAACTTGCCGGCTCATTTGACAACTATGCCAAATTCTTCACCACCGTACGTAGTAACGGCCATCATGCTACAGCTGACGAACTGCACAACGTGATGGAAGCAATGGTTGGTGTAGAGTATGGTATGCAAACCGGTATATGGTGGGGATTTGACGGACGTGCCCGCGGTGAATATTGCAAAGCTACCTTCGGCGACCGGCTGGCCTATGGCGAAGACCGTGCACACTGGACTGCAGCATCGGTATACCGCATGCCCGACGGACGCATACAGGCCTTCGGCGGCACCTCAGAGCGTCAAGCCAACAACTCATCATACCGCATTGTATCGCAAGATAAGGTTGCCTACTTTGACGGACACGGCCCCATGCACGAGTATATCATGGACCTTCCTGGCGGCACAGGCTATCAAGTGGGGCAAACCAATGCCGAGCGAGTACTCGAGATTCATACGGGAGAAGATGTCCCCCTCGCCCCTACAGAAGGCACATTCATCATCATGAACAAGAAGAGCAAAAAGATACTAATGCCTCAAAGCGGCTCGACCTCACAAGGTGCAAAACTCTGTCAAGGGAGAAAAGTTTCAGGAAAAATATACCAGCAATGGGACATTGCTCCTGTAGATAGCCGCACGGGAGGTGATTTCAGCTATTTTCACATATCCAATGCGGGGTCATCAGCAAATTTAAGACTGAATGTCTTGAATGGGAACCTCAGTTCTGGAGGAAACATCATCCTTTATAATGCGGGAGACAATTTGGAACAATGGTACTTCCAGTATGCTGGAGACGGATACTATTACATCATTAGCCGACATAGCGGGAAATGCCTCGAAGTATCAGGTGGAAGTTCCGATGAAGGCACATTAGTAGTACAAAACACCATCAGCAGTAACAAAAATGAACAGTTGTGGCGTCTATTGCCCATTGACGCAAACTGTGAAACATCCAAGCCCGATGCACCAACTGGCGTAAAAGCTACACCAACAGGAAGCGTCATCAACCTCACTTGGAATGCCAGCACTGATGAAGACGTCACCGGATATTGTGTGCTACGTGCCACCACACCTGATGGCGAATGGAACACCATAGCACGAAACGTTACCAACACCTCATTCGTAGACAACACGGTAACACAAGGACAAACTTACGAGTATAAAATCAGAGCCATTGACTATTCACAAAATCGGTCA
>JAFWXS010000137.1 GCA_017517925.1 Bacteroidaceae bacterium
ATAACAAAAAATAAGCTCCGCAAATTCTCCACGTCAGAAATATGTATCAAAAATATGTGGAAATTTGGGAACCATCAAAAAGCAGCCTGAAAGTGTTAAATTTTAGAATATATTGATAATTAAAGGTTTATGTTTGGTCATTTCTGAATAGTTTTGGTTGTTTTGGGCTTCTAAATACAATAATAGAAAGCGTGATTGCCAATCTTCGTTACGCCCTCAGGAATGACTACACTTTTAAGATCGGTGCAATTGATGAGAGCCCTGCGTCCAATCTCTGTTGTTCCTTCTGGAATAATGGCAACGCCATCCTTAATTTCAAAATCTGCCATAATGTTAATGTTTTTAAGTTTTTGTTATTCTATTCAGTTATTGCATTTCATTGTCAACTTCTTTCATAATGATTCTATTTTATGTATTGCTCTGCACCTCTTCCCAGCCCTTCTTGATGTTGTCGGCAATCTCGGCGGCGAGGATGTCGCGAATCTGCTGCTCGTCGCTGCTGAATGCCATGTCGCGCTTGATGAGTTCCTTGCGGGCGCTGCTGTAGTCGGTGTGGTAGAAGATATAGGCGGGATAGCGGCCGGTGGCCTCCTTGTTGGTTTTCCAGATGAGGAACTTGTGGAGCATCACCTTGGCACCCGACACCTTCTTGAACACACGGCGCTCAAGCAATGTGCTGGGCTGCAACTCGCCCGTAGCACCCTCCTGTTCCTCGAAGGGACATATATCGGTGAGCTGCGACAGGCGCACGTCGGTTACCGTGGGTTGCTTGTCGGTGCGCTCGCGGTCGAAGGTTATGCCCTGTGTAGATACACCGGGCACCATGCCCTGCATAATCCACCCCTTGGCCTCGTCGTAGGCAAGCAGAGGGTTGGTCTTCACCTTGTCGTCGTTGCCGCGTGCCACCAGCTCCAGCACCGACATCTCGAGCACCACCTCGGGCACGACCATCTGGTAGGCTATGCCGCGCGAGTCGGAGAGGATATACTGCGACTCCACATGCTTTGCCGATAGCCGCTCGGCGAGTTCTGCACGCTGCTCGTCGGTCATTCCCGTTGAGCCGTGACCGAACATCTGGTACGCACCATCCTCGTGGCGCACGGCCATAAGCACATCACGGATGCCACGCTCGGTGGTAGAGTAACCTACAACCACTGCATCGATGCTATGGCGGGGCTTCACCTTGCTGATGAGGCGGTTTTCATTGTGCACCACTATGCCCTCGGCACCTTCGCCCTCGACCCACTCCTCGTATATCTGCTGAACCTCGTCGACTGATGCGGCCGTGCGCATCTCTACGGGGCAACAGAACGAGCTGCTCTTGGTCATCTTCAGTTTGCGACCATCATTCTCTGTGACGCTGACGAGGCTGAAGAGTTCCGTCAACTTGGCATACACCTCATCGTAGTGGGCAGCCACAAAGGGCTGGCCGTCGAGTTCGATAATATCAAATGGGGCGAGAGCCAATGTGTCGCGCTTGGCGGCATCGGCCAAGGCCGACTGAACATCGCCACAGCGGGGACGGCCACCCTCGCGGAGCACATAGAGCTCGGCAGCAATGATGGCGCTCTTGACACCTTTCTTGCCCATGAAGGCTGCGAAGATATCGAGACACTTCAGTTCGCCTGCACGCTCCTTACCCTGGGAGTTAAGCATCACTGCTGCCCCATCGCGGTAGAAGACGCATTGCAGATGTCCGTCAATCTTGCGGGTTACGCAGAACTGCTCGCCACTGATGCGTGCCTTGATCTTGGCACCCTCGACAAGCATGAACTTGCCCGCGATGTTCTTCTTATAGTCTATCGCCTTCTGGCGCATATCTTGTGTTACTTCCATTGTAGCCATAGCGTAAATCAGTTTGTGGGTATCTCTTTCAATTCAAGGTTGGTGAGGCGCAGGATGAGCGCATAGCTGTCGCCCTGCACGCGTCCTTCGAGGAAAGCACGGTAGGGAGTGCCGCCATTGGACATCACGAGCGGTTCGTTGCCCTTGGCACCGGCGGTGATGAGCATCATGGCATCCGCCTCGGCGAGTTTCTTGGCCATGTCGAAGAGGAAGTCGTAGGTGAGTCCGTTGACGTGCTGCACCTGGTAGCTCTTCTTGAACATGAACATGCGCAGGGCCTTGCTCTTGGGGATGAGCTTGCCTGTCCAGCGCAGGGGAACACCTTCGAGGGCGATGTTGGCCGTGGTGGCCGACTCGGGGCGCACCTCCTTCTCTGTGCCGTCGGGCAGATATACGTGCTCGTTGAGCGATACGCCGTAAGCCACCTTCTGCTCCTGTGTGATGAAGACCCTCTTCAAACCTTCGAGCTTGAGTCCCAAGCGTTCCATATCTACTTCGGGGTCGCCGCTTACGAGAGCATCGGTGAGACCCTCGCCATAGGTGGCAAGCAAGGCGGCATCGGTGGTGGCCATGGTAGCCTTGAGGCGGCGCTCGTTCTTGCCGGTACTGCCTGATGCGGTCTTGTAGACTGCTGCCACACGGTGGAATGAAGTGCCGAAGGCCACCTCTGCATCGCGCTTGGCTTCGTTGGATATATGTATCTTTCTCATACTGCTTACATTTTAGAACATACTGAAATCGAGGTCGTCAATCTCTTCCTCCACCTCTTCTTCCACCTCGTCGATGACGGTCTGGTCGGCAAGCGACACGAGCGGAAACTCCTGCTTGTCGCCGGCAAAGAGGAACAAGCCCCCGGGGGTATTGATGAGGTAGCCGTCGTTGTGGTTGGTGCCTCCGCGATAGCTGAACTCAAACTTGTAGATATTGTCGCCCACCGCAGCGGCGAGGTCGGCATTCACGAGCTGATACACTGCCTCCCAGTCGTTGTCGAGAAACTCCTCTTCAGAGACTGTCTTATCCAAAGAGATGACCGCATCGAACGACGAAGCATATTGCTTCAGTTCTTTACCCTCGGCATCACAAGCCGTGAGTTCACCCTTCTCGACCCAACGGCCAGCATCGTCAACTGTTCCCTGCTTATATCCTCCAGATGGGATGAGCAGGGCATCGTCGGGCGAGAGGTAGGCCGTGCCACACACCTCGCCCGCCTTGTCGGTGGCCACGAGGTCGCTCCACCCGTAGATTTTCTTTCTTTCAAGTTTTACGGGTGCTGAGGCATACTCAGTCCCTGCGAGTGAAAATGTCAATTCCTTAGCCATATTGTATGATTATGATGTTTCTTCTCGGTTACGGCAAATTGGGTATACCTATATAATAATATAGTCACATCGGACGGAAAATTCAGTTCTTAGGCCACATTTTTTCAAACTTTGGCTTGTTTTTTCGCAAGAACCTTTAATCTGAAATTCTCTATACTCCAATCTTCAAGATTATCGACTGGCAACTGCACAAGTACGGTTTCACGAGGTGTTTGAAAACCAGGAGACACACGTTTGCAAACACATCCACGCCTGTAAACCTTTGAGTCTTCATCTTTTATAACAAAGTGTTTGCATTGCTGAATTGCCTCTTTGTAAGCGTCGGAATAGACGCCTCGCCAAGTTTTGCCATATTCAGTTTCAACAATAGTTGCGTATGGGGCTACAGCCCAATCTTCGAATTCCTCATCCGATTCAAAGTAGATTATTTCTGGTTCTGTGTTTTCATGAACGCTCTTTCTGATTTTTAGTGCCATAAGATGAAAAGTGATTGTTTTATTGAGTTATTATAGTCTCATCTCTATCTTGTTTAGTGCAAATGTATTGAAATAAACCTAAAACAGCCTTGTCCATTTTGTCCTTGTTGGGGGCGACGTGTTTTTTTGTGCCTCTTAGATTCGTGATTACGCAACTTGATGCCTAAATTTGCAGCATAAGACAACCCTATCAATACGTATGATGGACAAAACTGGAGGCTGTCTCGGGGGGGGTATAAATTTAGGCAATAATTTAGGCAAAGTTTTTGCTTGTAACTATAGTGATAATCAGTGTATAACATGGCAAATTAGGCAAAGCGGCAATGTGCGTTTCACTTTGAACATAAATGACCACCAACCTAAAGATTCACGGGCTATTTACGGCCATTCGTGTTAAATAAAGACCATCATTACGGAGGTCTTTGAACATGAATTATCATGAATAGTCCCACAAATATTTATTCCAGCCTTTCGGCGATAATTTTTCTTAGGTGCGAAAATGTTTTTTCTAACCTTTGATTTTATCTGTCACTTGCAAGTGACGCGTGCGACGCTTGCTTGTGACGATAGCGACGCTTGCTTGTGACGATAGCGTCACTTGCTTGTGATGATAGCGACACTTGCAAGTGACATATCTTTTCTAAGGTTCCATTAAGAGCCGACAAACCTTCCATTTCCCCAAATCTCAGGTGCCTCTAAATATCGGTTCCTTGTCAAAGAACAGCTTGAAAACATTGTTTTTTTTATTACTTTTGTACTGTGAATCTCGTTCATACGGATGATTTTGACCTCACAGACTTTCACACCTGCGCACCCTCTGCGTGAAGGGTTACATCGAGCGCCTCCGCCAAGGCGTATACCGCAAGGTAACACGACGTATAAACAGCAAAATTAGGCAGACCGCATAGGTTTGCCTAATTTCAGATCTTACGCACAGAAAATCATGGGAGTTATGTGCAAAAACTTTGCCTAAATTGTTGCCTAAAGCTTTGCCTAAATCTTTGTTTTGTGTGTTAACAAACCTCTCGGTACCGAGAGATATGGTTTCACCATGAGTTTCATTACTTTTTCTTTGCCTTTTTCACAGGTGCCATCTCCACGATGAACTGGTGGTACTCCTCGGACAAGCGCTGCTTGTAGTAGTCAGCCTTCTTGGCGGGTACATAAATAGTCTTCAAGTTTTCACATTCACTAAAAGCACGATAGTCAATCTTGGCAATTGCAAATGTATTGAAATAAACCTAAAACAGCTTTGTCCATTTTGTCCTTGTTGGGAGTGGTGCAGTTTTTGTGCCTCTTAGATTCGTGATTACGCAACTTTATGTCTAAATTTGCAGCATAAGACAACCCTATCAATATGTATGATGGACAAAACTGAAGGATACATTGACATGCTGAAGCAGGCCGTAGAGGAGCGTACAGGAAAGCTGTACGGTCACGGAGACTTCACCAAGCTGTCGAAAATGATATACGAGAACTGCAAGGAGATGATAAGCCCCACCACACTGAAGCGCCTGTGGGGATACCTGAAGCAGGAGGCTGCCACACCGCAGACACGCACGCTGAACGTGCTGGCTGCATTTGTGGGGTTTGCCGACTGGCAGCAGTACTGTGCCTGCCAGGACAATCGAAACGACTACTCGAGCGAGTTTGTCAAACACCGCTCCCAACACTGCTTCCTCATGAAGTCGGGCGAGAAGATACGCATCAGCTGGTACCCCGAGCGACGGGTGGTGCTGCGCCACGAGGGCGACGGGGACCTCTTCACCGTGGTGACGTCGGTGAACAGCAAGCTGGAACCGGGCATGACACTGCACTGCGAGACATTCACCGAAAAGGAACCACTGCTACTCAAGAACGTAAAGGGAGGCTCGCTCACCGAATCGTGTGACTACCTGTGCGGCAAGATTGGGGGCATCCAATATGAAACGGTAAAATAGAATTGGGAGTATGAACTCATCGGACTTTGTAAAAGGGAAGGGTGCTGCGCCTATCCACACGAAGGGAACGGGGAAAACAATGACCACGGTAGTGGTGGTCGATGGGGAGGAGTACTTCAAGAAACAGCTCACTGGGGCATGCCGCGACGACCTGCGCCTGAGGATGGCGCTGTACAAGGAGTTCAACGTGGGTAACCAAACTAAATCTCCCTACATAGTGAAATATAGGGAGATCAACGAGGACGAGAAGGGCGTATATATACTGATGGAGCACATCAACGGCATGAGCATAGCCGAGAAGATGGAAGCCGAGCCGGCATACTTTGCCAACCCGCGCCATACGGTGAAGATGCTCCGCCAGCTGCTGAAGGCACTGAAAGCGCTGCACGGCCAAAATATCGCCTACCTGGACCTGAAACCCGAGAACATCATGCTCACCCAGGTGAGCAACGACGTGAAGCTGGTAGACCTCGGCGGATGCTTTGCCGACAGCAACAGCTATACGGCCGAACGCACGAGCGAATATGCCGCGCCCGAGCTGGCCAAGGATGAACTGGCTGAGGTGGATGCACGGACCGACATCTACGGCGTGGGCAGACTGATGCAATATATAGAGGAGCAGACGGAATGTAAGCTTCCTAAACACCTGCAACGTATCAAGCAGCGTTGTCTGCACGAGGACAAGACGCAACGCTACGAGTCGGCCGACGCCATGCTCAAGGCACTCAACAGAAAGGCACAGCGCATACGCGCTGCCCTGTGTGGCATCGCCCTGATAGTGGCCTGCGCCATGGGATGGCAGCACTACACCACCACGGAGCACTACCGACGCACGGCACTGCTGCTACAGAGCGACGCGCTCATCGAAGGACTATACTATGCCATCACCTCGGAAGACAGCGCCACATGCAAGGTGATAGGCCTGACCGACTGGAACAACCTCTACATCCGCGAGAGGGTGCTCGTCAAAGGTAAGGAGTACACCGTAACGGAGATTGGCGACAGCGTATTCAAGGGGTTCGACCGGGTGGAGAGCGTAAACCTGCCCAAAGGGCTGAAGGTGATAGGCGAGCAGGCATTCTTCGGATGCCGAAGCTTAGTGACGGTAACCCTGCCCGAAGGATTCACAACGCTACGGCACGCCTGCTTCAAAGGCACAGGCATCCGTAACGTGAGTTTCCCGAAGAGCCTGACATCCATCGGTCATGCCTCGTTTGCCGAGTGTCAGAACCTCACTTCACTGGTAATACCTGAAGGTGTGGAGACGCTGGAGATGGATGCCTTTGCCTGCTGCCATAACCTGAAGAGCGTGCAGCTACCCTCCACACTGAAAACCATTGCCCGCGGGGTGTTCTGGGATTGCCCCTGCATAGAGGAGATAACCATCCCCGCCGGTGTGGCTACGATAGGCGAATATGCCTTCTTCTACTGCACCGGGCTGAAGCATGTGTACAACTATGCTCCCGAGCCGCAGCCCGTATCGGTGATATTCAAAAGACCGGGCATCACGATACATGTGCCTGCCGCTTCGGTAGAGCTCTATCGTAATGCACAGCACTGGAAAATGCAGGAGATTGTAGGAGACTTGTAGCTTTGAAGGTAGGCTGCATCTCAGAACCGAAGGTCGCTGGCCGAAGGAAAAGGCAATGACAAAGCAAGGCATGAAATTTATACAAACTAAAGTGACTGCAATAATTGCAGGGTTTTAACCCCAAATTAGATAATAAAATCCTGAATAAATTTGTTTTTCACTCAACTTGCACTAACTCTAATCAGCTTCGCAGCTTGAAGATAGGCGGCACCTCGGAAAATCGCAAAAAAATTTGCATTTTCTCTCGGTTTGCACTATCTTTGCACCCGCTTTTCGTAGGACGCTTTATGAGGCCCTTACATCGTGTGATGGCGAATTGAGCAGAGAACTTAATTTAGAGTAACACATTTAAAAGAAAAAAGAACATGAAATCATTTGATTTGAAAGGCACTTCACGTACTGAAGTAGGCAAGAAGAGCACCAACGAGCTCCGTAAGAACAATGGCATCCCCTGCGTAATCTATGGCATTGAGAAGGAAGCCAAGGCTTTCGCTGTAACCACTGACGCTGTACGCAAGCTCGTTTACACTCCCGACATCCATGTGGTGAACCTCACCATCGACGGTGTTGAGTGCAAGGCTGTATTGAAGGACATCCAGTTCCACCCCGTTAAGGATACCATCCTCCACATGGACTTCCTCCAGATCGTTGAGGACAAGCCCATCGTAATGGAGGTCCCCACCGTACTGACCGGTCTCGCTGCTGGTGTTAAGCTCGGTGGTAAGCTTCAGCAGGCTATCCGCAAGATTAAGGTAAAGGCTGTATACGCCAACATCCCCGAGAAGTTGACAATCGACGTTACCAACCTCGAGCTCGGCAAGTCTATCAAGGTAGGCGAGCTCTCATTCGAGGGTCTCGAGCTCGTTACTCCCGCCCAGACCGTTGTATGCAGTGTTGCTGCTACACGTGCTTCTCGCGAGGCTGCTAACGGCAAGTAATCTTGTAAAGGAACTTCGTTTAGGGTTGAGAGTTGAGGGTATCCCCACTTTCAACCCTTTTTTATTGAGTTCTGGAGCCCCGTCTCCTGCACTCCTAAAAACCAAAACAAAGAAGCAATGAAATACCTGATTGTAGGTCTGGGCAATCCCGGATACGAGTACGACGGTACGCGCCACAACATAGGATTCCGCACGGTAGATACCCTAGCCAAGGCCGCAGGCGCGACATGGGAGGACAAGCGCTATGGCTTCGTGGCCAATGTGCGGGTGAAGAATGCGCAGCTCGTGCTACTCAAGCCCACCACCTTCATGAACCTCAGCGGCAATGCCGTGCGCTACTGGTTGGAAAAGGAAAACATTTCCACCGAGAACTTGCTTATTGTGGTCGACGACCTCTCCCTACCTACGGGCACCTTGCGTCTCAAAGGCAAGGGTAGCGACGGCGGACACAACGGACTGAAGCACATAGCGCAGCTGATAGGGCAGAACTATGCGCGCTTGAGGTTCGGTATCGGCAATGACTTTCCCCGCGGCGGACAGGTGGACTTCGTACTCGGCAAGTTCAGTTCCGAAGACGAGGCCCTCATCGAGAAGCAACTGCCCACGGCATGCGAGATCATCAAGAGCTTCTGTCTCGCCGGGATCACCATTACAATGAACCAGTTCAATAAGAAGGGAAGTGGAAGCACGAATTGACAAATGGCTATGGGCGGTGCGCCTCTACAAGACCCGCTCGATGGCTACCGATGCCTGCAAGAAGGGACAGGTGACCATGAATGGCGCTACGATGAAACCCTCGAAGACCGTCAAGGAGGGCGATGTGGTGAGCGTGCGCAAGCCGCCCATCACCTACACCTTCCGCGTATTGAAGGCGATAGAGAACCGCGTGGGGGCCAAGCTCGTGCCCGAGATGCTCGAGAACATCACCCCGAAGGAGCAGTACGACATCCTCGAAATGGCGAAGATAAGCGGCTTTGCCAACCGCATGCGCGGCACGGGCCGTCCCACCAAGAAGGAACGCCGCGACCTCGATGAGTTCCTTGGCGAGGATAATTTCGGTTCCGACTTTCTCTTTTGGGATGACGAGGATGAGGAATAGACAGACATCAATTCACCAAAGTTATATAGACGCCAATACGAATCCGTATTGGCGTTATCTTTTTCAATACAGACAAGGAAGTTGTTTACGACAACAATTCCATTCTATCCACATTCTGGAAACAAACAATAGAATACAAGCATAGCCTTTCGTGTAATCTACTGTCATCCTCTTCTTATTTATATAATATTTTTTCGGCAACTTTCTCCTATCATTTAGAACTAAAATAAACTTTTTTGAACATTTTTGAAAAGAAAAACAACTTTTTTCTTGCTTAAGTTGTTCAATCCCACTAATTTTGTGGAGCAAAACGTTTTACAGAAATGGCGGGATTGAATATCGGGGCACAACCTTTCGTCAAATGGCCAGGAACCAAGAGTCAGCATCTGCATATACTGACCCAGGCACTCCCCGCCAACTTCTCGGAAATCCCCGATGTCACTTACATAGAACCCTTTGTCGGTGGCGGTGCGCTGCTCTTCCACATGTTGCAAACCTACCCCAACATACGCCGCGCCATTATCAATGACAACAACCTCGACCTCATACGCGCCTACAACACAGTGCGTGACCGTGCAAAGGAATTGGTTGCCGAGCTCAAGCGTATCCAAAAAGAGTTCCTTCCCCTTGACGAAGAGGAGCGTCACGAGTACTTCAACGCGATGCGCGACGAGTTCAACGCGCGACGTGCCGACGGGGTGAAACATACAGCCCTGTTCATCTTCCTCAATAAGACCTCGAACGCCAATTACCGCACCAACTCAGAGGGAAAGTTCAACGGAGCCTACAACCACCTGCTCTATCCCAACATTTGCGATGAGCGCACCATCTATGCCGACAGTAAGTTGCTGCAACGTGTGACCATCATGTGTGGAGATTATGAGAAGACGTACAGCGAAGCGTGCGGCAACACCTTCTTCTTCCTCGATCCTCCCTATCGTCCTACGGGTAAGAAGCACCACAATACCGACTTTGGCGATAAGGAACAGATACGCTTGAAGAAGTTCTGCGACCTGCTCTCATTCCGCCACTTCCAATGGATGCTCATGGGCAGCGACGGAAAGTGCCAGAACCCCGATGACACTTTCATGGAGCAGCTCTACGACAACTATAATGTAGAGCGCATCTGGTCGCGCCAAGCCATCGTGGCCAAGCCCGAGAAGCGCGAAAAGTTGTCAGAACTCCTCGTGCGCAACTTCCAGCAAGAGATTCTCTCACTGCGCAACGTGCAGTGCCAGCAGCTCTCATTGGCGTTCTGACCTGCAATTGCAACGCAACGGCAGATTGAATGGGGTGGGGAGGAGTTGCTCTTCCTGTCACTAAAAAAAGAATAGCATAGACTCCTATGCTATTCTTTTTAATATTTAAGCCGGCTCTTACTTCCCGCTCTCAAACTCCTCAATCTTCGCGGTGTTCTCAAGGAGAAAGTCAATATCGTCAAGAGCGTTCATCAAGCAGTATTTCTTGTAGCCATTGATGTCGAACGACTCGCTGTGGCCTGTAGCGAGGTTGGTGACGGTCTGATTGGGGACGTCGACCTTCACCTCGGCTTGAGGATTGGCAGTTACGGTGTCAAACAACTCTTGCTGGAACTCGCGGCTCACGATGACGGGAAGCACGAAGCAGTTGAGCAGGTTGTTGCGGTGGATGTCGGCAAATGAACTGCTGATGACCACGCGCACGCCATAGCCTGCGATGGCCCATGCGGCATGTTCGCGGCTGGAGCCCGAGCCCCAGTTCTGTCCGCCGATGATAATCTCATGTACTCCCTCACGGGGTGCTTCGCTATACTCGGCACGGTTCATTACGAAGTCTGCCACAGGCTTGCCCTCGGCGTCGAAGCGGAGGTCGTGCATGAAGGCATCGCCGAAGAACTTGGGGTCGCGTGTGGTGCTGGCCAAGTAGCGGGCAGGAATGATGAGGTCGGTATTGCAGTTGTCAATCTGGATGGGGAGGCAGGTTGACTGGATGATGGAGAATTTTTGTTTCATATAAGGAAGACCCACCTAAATCCTCCCTGCGAGAGAGGACTTTCCGATATCGCGGAATGTGGGCGTGTTTTTTGATTAGTTATACATTTTAAGTTTTCAGCGAGGATGTACCCCCCTCCCTGCAGGGAGAGAAGGGGTGGGTCCGTTCTTTATAGTTTGATGGGTCTCGGATCAGTGACCACTCCTGTTATTGCCGACGCTGCCACTACGAGGGGCGAGGCGAGGATGGTGCGTGCACCAGGTCCCTGACGGCCTACGAAGTTACGGTTGCTGGTCGAGATGGAGAGCTTACCTGCGGGCACCTTGTCGGGGTTCATGGCGAGACACGATGAACATGAGGGCAAGCGCAGCTCAAAGCCGGCCTCCTCAAGTATCTTGTCAATGCCTTCATCAATGATCTGCTGGCGCACGAGCCATGAGCCGGGCACAAGCCATGCTACCACGTTGTCGGCTTTCTTCTTGCCCTTCACGACAGAAGCAAAGGCGCGGAAGTCCTCGATGCGACCGTTGGTGCAAGCACCGAGGAAGCAGTAATCTACGGGAGTGCCTTCGAGCTTCTGGCCGGGCTCAAACTGCATGTAGTCGAGCATGGCGCGGAACTGGTCGCGGTCCTCCTCGGCGATTTCTTCCATGGTGGGGATGCACTCGTCAATGGCGATACCGGCACCGGGGTTGGTACCGTAGGTGATGCGGGGAGCGATGTCCTTGGCATAGTAGGTCACCTCCTTGTCGAACACAGCGTCGGGGTCGGAATAGAGCTTCCGCCACTCCTCCACGGCCTTGTCCCATGCCTCACCCTTGGGAGCATACTCGCGGCCCTTGAGGTAGGCGAAGGTGGTCTCGTCGGGGGCGATGAGTCCGGCACGCGAGCCCATCTCAATACTGAGGTTCGAGAGAGTCAGGCGACCCTCCATAGACATGTTGCGAACGGTAGAGCCTGCATACTCCACGGCATAGCCCGTAGCGCCTGAGGTGGTGAGCTGCGTCATGATGTAGAGGGCTACGTCCTTGGCGGTAACACCCTTGGCGAGTTCACCTTCGATGTTGATGCGCATGGTCTTGGGTTTGCTCTGCAGGATGGTCTGCGAGGCGAGCACCTGAGCTACCTCGCTGGTTCCGATACCCATAGCAATGGCGCCCACGGCACCGTGTGTAGAGGTGTGCGAGTCGCCACATACGATGGTCATGCCGGGCAACGACAATGCCTTCTCGGGACCTACCACGTGGATGATACCGTTATCCTTGGTACCCATGGCAAAGTGGCGGATGCCAAACTCGGCGCAGTTGGCGGCGAGTGTCTCCACCTGCTTGCGTCCTATGGGGTCGTCGATGCGCTCCTGCTGGTCGCTCGGGGTGTTATGGTCGGGCATAGCCACCACGTGGTCGGGGCGGAACACGCGGATGTTCTTGTCTCTCAGTGTATCGAACGCCTGCGGTGTGGTCACCTCGTGACAGTAGAGGCGGTCGATATAAAGTTGTGTGGGACCGTCCTCCACCTTCTGTACTACGTGGGCATCCCAAATTTTATCGAATAATGTTTTCATTTCCTTACTTAAACTTATTTATACAGTCAATATACGCCTCCACGCTGGCCGCAATGATGTCGGTATTGGCACCGAAGCCGTAGTAGAGTTGGTTGTTATATTCCACTTGCATGTGTACCTTACCTACATCGTCGGAGCCCTTGCTGATGGCCTGGATGGTAAATTCCTTGAGGGTCATGTTGCGCTTGATGATCTGCTTTAGTGCGCTGATGGCAGCATCCACGGGGCCGTTGCCTGTAGCGGCAGCCTCAAACGACTCGCCTGCGATATTCAAGCCAAGGCTCGCCACTGAGCGTACGCCCACACCGCTGGTTACCTGCAGGTAGTCGAGCTTGATATGGTGGTTGTCGCTGCGGTCGGCACCGGCGAGCATCAGAATGTCATCATCGTTGATCTCCTTCTTCTTGTCGGCAAGTTTGAGGAACTCCTCATATACCTTGTCGAGCTTCTCCTGCTCCAACTCCACACCGAGCACACTGAGGCGGTGCTTCAGTGCGGCGCGTCCGCTGCGGGCAGTGAGTACGATGGCATTGTCGTCGATACCCACATCTTTGGGATTCATGATCTCGTAGGTCTCCACGTTCTTCAATACACCATCCTGATGGATACCGCTCGAGTGGGCGAAGGCATTACGACCCACGACGGCCTTGTTGGGCTGCACGGGCATGTTCATCAGCGAACTCACCATGCGGCTTGTGGGGTATATCTTCTGCGTGTTGATGTTGGTCTCGATGCCGAGGTCGGGGTGTGTCTTGAATATCATCGCCACCTCTTCGAGTGAGGTGTTACCGGCACGCTCACCGATACCGTTGATGGTCACCTCCACTTGGCGTGCACCGTTGAGCACTCCGGCCACGGTGTTGGCAGTGGCCATGCCGAGGTCGTTGTGGCAGTGCGTAGAGAGGATGGCACGTCCCGCAGCAAAGGCGTCGACATGCTCGTAGAGGTACTTGATTTTCTCGCCATACTCGTAGGGAGTGCGGAAACCTGTGGTGTCGGGGATATTGCATACCGTAGCACCTGCCTTGCATACCGCCTCGATGACACGTGCAAGGTACTCATTGTCGGTGCGGCCTGCATCTTCGGCATAGAACTCCACGTCCTCTACGTAGCGCTTGGCATACTTCACCGCTGCCACGGCACGCTCGATGATCTCCTCGGGAGTGCTGTTGAACTTATAGCGGATGTGCGAGGGACTGGTGCCGATACCGGTATGTATACGCTTGCGCTTGGCATACTTGAGCGCTTCGGCAGCTGCGTCGATGTCTTTCTCTACGGCACGGGTGAGTGCGCAGATGGTGGGCCATGTCACTGCTTTGGAAATCTCGATCACAGAGTTGAAGTCGCCAGGGCTTGATACGGGGAATCCCGCCTCGATGACATCGACGCCCAATGCCTCCAACTGCTTGGCCACCTGAATCTTCTCCACCGTGTTGAGCTGACAGCCGGGTACTTGCTCGCCGTCGCGCAGCGTGGTGTCGAAGATGTATAGTCTGTTGTTGTTCATAATCTGTAAATACCTTAAATGCTAATATTAAGAGGACAAAATTAGTGCAAGGCGAGCGAAAAAACAAATTTATTTGTGTTTTTCCAATCCGCCGTCTGATTTGTGTTAGTACAAAAGTATAACAAACTTATTTTGTGAACAATCGCGTACACAAAATCAGGCTTTTCGTGACGGGGGAAACAGAGTTAACATCCCCCGTGACGGGAAGGCTTCAAAAACATGCTATAAAGCCTTGTATCGGAAAATACTGCTTCTTTAGAAGAAGAAACGCAAGATGTCGTTGAGGTTGGCATAGATCATCAGTCCGAAGAGGAGTACCATGCCGATGATCTGTACGCGCTCCATGAACTTGTCGCTGGGTTTGCGGCCAGTGATCATCTCGAAGAGCAGGAACATCAAGTGTCCTCCGTCGAGGGCAGGGATGGGGAGGATGTTCATGAAGGCGAGCATGATAGAGATGAACGCCGTCATCATCCAGAAACTGTACCAGTTCCACTGCGCGGGGAAGAGGCTGCCGATGGTGCCGAAGCCGCCGAGCGAGCTGGCTCCCTCCTTGGTGAATACATACTTGAAGTCGCTGACGTAGCCCTTCAAGGTGTTCCATCCGTAGGCGATGCCGGCAGGGATAGAGGCGAAGAAGCCATACTCCTTGGTGGCTGGCGTGTAGGGGAGGGCGACGGTGACTCCCATCAGGAAGTTGGCGTCGGTGGGCACGACGATGGTGTCGAGCACTTCGGCACGGCTATACACTACGTGGAGGTCGTGGTTGACGATAGCTCCCTCGGCCTCCTGCTGGCGCAACTGCCCCAGGGCAGTGGTGAAGGTGACCCATGTGGGGGTGGGGGTGTCGTTGACGCTGAGGATGTGGTCGCCGCTGATGAGGCCGGCACGGGCTGCACCGCTCTCGGGCATCACGCTGTCGATGGTCATCGGGTTGTAGTATTGCACGAAGGGCTGTGCGTCGCGCTGAAGGTCGAAGAGGCTGAACTCCTCGGGCATGGTGATGGTGACCTCGCTGCCATCGCGCAGTACTGTGACGGCATCGGCACCCGCGATGGCGCGGAGCATGTCGCCGTTGTACCGCTCGAAGGCGGTCTTGTTGGTGCGTACCAGCACATCGCCGTCGCGGAAACCTATGCCCTCGGCACGCTCATTGAACTCCATGCCGTACTTGCTGCCGTCGAGAGGGATGTAGGAGTCGCCCCACTTGAAGAGTACCATGGCATAGATGAAGAAGGCGAGGAGGAGGTTGAAGCATACGCCGCCTACCATGATGAGCATGCGCTGCCAGGCGGGCTTGGTGCGGAACTCCCACGGTTGCTCGGGCTGCTTCATCTGTTCTACGTTGAGGCTCTCGTCAATCATGCCGGCTATCTCTACATAGCCGCCGAAGGGGAGCCAGCCCACTACAAACTCGGTGTCGCTGCGCTTGGGCTTGTAGCGCAGGAGTGGCTTGCCGAAGAAGAGAGAGAAACGCTCTACACGCACACCGAAGAGGCGTGCAAAGAGGAAGTGACCCAACTCGTGGATGACCACAAGGATGGTAAGCGAGAGAATCAGCTGAAGGAGTCTTATCAGAAATACGGACATTTTGTTTAATTATGAATTATGATTTATGAATTATGAGGTTTGAACTGTGAGTTTTTTTCTTTGGAGTTCACCGCTAACAGCTAATCAGTTCCTCAGCCACTCGGCGTGCTATGGCATCGGTAGCCACGTAATCCTCGTAGGTGGGTGCCTTGATGAAGTCGACCTTCTGCATGGTACGCTCTATGATGTCGCTCATTTGGAGGAAGCCGATACGCTCTTTGAGGAAGGCGGCTACGCATACCTCATTGGCGGCATTGAGGATACAAGGCATGTTGCCTCGGCGCTCCAAGGCCTCGAACGAGAGGGCGAGGTTGCGGAAGCGTACGGGGTCGGGTTGCTCGAAGGTGAGGCTCGTGAGCTTGGAGAAGTCAAGACGCTCGGTCGTGAGCGGCAGGCGGTAGGGGTAACTGAAGGCATATTGGATGGGCAGGCGCATATCGGGCGTACCGAGCTGTGCCTTCACCGAGCCGTCGGCAAACTGCACCATGGAGTGGATGACCGACTGCGGATGCACTACCACTTCGATCTGTGAAGGAGCTACATCGAAGAGCCACTTGGCCTCGATGACCTCGAAGCCCTTGTTCATCATTGAAGCCGAGTCGATGGTAATCTTGGCACCCATGTCCCAGTTGGGATGCTTGAGAGCCCGCTCGCGTGTGGCGTGTTGCAGCTGCTCGATGCTCCATGTGCGGAAGGGGCCTCCCGAGGCGGTGAGCAGGAGCTTCTCTGTAGGGTTGCCTGCCTCGCCAGCCAAGCACTGGAAGATGGCCGAGTGCTCGGAGTCGACGGGAAGGATGGGGACACGATGCTCAATGGCCAGTTGGGTCACGAGTTCTCCGGCTACCACAAGTGTTTCCTTATTGGCTAAGGCGATGGCCTTGCCGGCGCGGATGGCATTCATCGTGGGGCGCAGCCCGGCATAGCCCACCATGGAGGCGAGCACCATGTCGATGGGCTCGGCGGTGGCGACATCGGCCAAAGCATCGGCACCGGCATATACCTTGATGGGGAGGTCAGCAAGGGCCTCGAAGAGTCTCTTGTAATGCGCTTCGTTGGCGATGACTACCACATCGGGCATGAACCTGCGGGCCTGCTCGATAAGCAATTCTACATTGTTGCCTGCTGTGAGGGCATATACCTCGTAGAGGTCGCTATGCTCCTCGATGACCTGCAGGGCCTGTGTGCCGATGGAGCCGGTAGAGCCGAGCACTGCTATTTGTCGCTTGCGTGGTGTATCTGTGTAG
Source organism: Bacteroidaceae bacterium (assembly GCA_017517925.1). Lineage (GTDB taxonomy): Bacteria > Bacteroidota > Bacteroidia > Bacteroidales > Bacteroidaceae > UBA1189. The sequence continues at coordinate 17,085 of JAFWXS010000137.1, forward strand.
TTTGCGTTATTATTCATCGTATAATCAGAATGATATGTATTGTGTGGGGTCAAGGGCGCTTCCCTTATGCCACAATTCGAAGTGTAGATAGGGGGTAGGTATCTTGTCGCCTTGTGTGCCTGCTATGCCAAGTACCTCTCCGGCCTTGACCTTCATGCTCTCTTGCTTGAGTATTGACGAGAGGTGCTTGTAGACTGTGACGAGATTGCCTGTATGCTGAACGATGATGACATAGCCATTGTTGGCTGTGTATCCGCTCATCAGAACGGTCCCGTCAAGTGCCGCACACACATTCTTGTCATTTGTCGCCACAACATCAATGCCGAAATGAAGCCTGTCGGGATTGAATAGGTCTATCAGCATACCTCGCATAGGGGGGTAGAAATGTAATTCCTCCATATCGCTCTTGCGTAGTGTGTGTGACGTGAGGTTGTATTTTTCAGCCTCTTCATACCTGCGGGCAAACTCTTTCTCCCGTTCGGTACGTTCCATGAGGTCTTCGCTGCGCAGTATGGTGAGCGAGTCGATACTGTTTACCGTATCTATCTTGACCTCGCCGCGCAGGATGTCCTGTATGTTCATTACATAGAGACGATGCCGCTCTACGGCATTGCTCAAGGAGTCGATACGCAGCGATGATTCTACTATTTGGCGCCGTACGTCGGGGCTTACATAGCCTGGCATAAACTTTTTTAATGGCGAGTAGAAAAGCAGTAATACCGTAATCGTTGCAACGACAAGTATCATCCCGGATATATACAGACTGACGATAAAGCGAGATGTGGATATACGGTGCTCTACATCCTTGCCTCCACGTTGCGTGTAGATTACGTCGTAGCGACGGAAAAGATTCTTCCAGAAGCCTTCAGTGTCTTTTTTTCTCTTGCTCATCGTTTGCAAAGGTACAAAAAAACGTGCTGTTATGCCTGCTGTGTTAGGCTATTCTAACAGTCCGTCGGGTAAATTAAACTTTATTAACCGTTTGTCGTGGTCGATGTCTTCGATGAACGACTCTTGGGCGGGGATGAGTACCTCCTCGCCATTGGGGCGCTCTACCACGAAGAGCGTGTTGATGGTGCTCTCGTCTACATCTACCAGTTCGCCCAAATGGCCGCGTACGGCATCCTCGGTGTCAAACCCGATGAAATACTGCCAACTGTACTCTCCGTCTTCGCTCTGCTCTGCATACGACTTGGGGAAGTATACTTCCTTGTTGGTGAAGATAGAGGCAGCTTCGTTGGTGTCGATACGCTCAAATTTGATGAGTGCCACGTTGTCGCTCTTGAAACGGTATTCTTCGATGAAGAAGGGTACGAGGATACCGTCCATGGAGCATACGAGGTAGGGACAGTCTGTGCGGTCGAACACATCATCGGTAAATGACATTGCCATCTCGCCTTGCACACCATGGGTGCGGGTGAATTTACCAATGCAATATACTTCTTCGGGACGTATCATAATGTTACACGAGTTATACGGGCCCCCAAGCGGTTGAGGCGCTCGTCGATATTCTGGTATCCACGGTCGATCTGATCGATGCGGTCAATGCGGCTGGTACCCTCGGCACTCATGGCAGCGATGAGCAGTGCGATACCGGCACGAATGTCGGGTGATGTCATGGTGTGTCCGCGTAGGCTGATGCCATGATCGTGTCCGTTCACTACGGCCCGGTGGGGGTCACAAAGGATAATCTGGGCACCCATCTCAATGAGCTTGTCTACGAAGAACAGACGGCTCTCGAACATCTTCTGGTGAATGAGCACGCTGCCCTTGGCCTGTATGGCAGTAACGAGCAATACGCTCAGAAGGTCGGGTGTGAGGCCCGGCCAGGGGGCATCGGCAATGGTCATGATGGAGCCGTCGATGAACGACTCTATCTGATAATGCTCCTGACGAGGGATGTAGAGGTCGTCTCCATGCTCCTCGATGATGATGCCCAAGCGGCGGAAACTGTCGGGGATGATGCCGAGGTTCTCGATGGATGCTTCCTTTATCGTGAGCTCGCTGCGTGTCATGGCGGCCATACCGATGAAACTACCCACCTCAATCATATCGGGCAGTACGGTATGTTCGCATCCGTGCAGCTCCTCTACGCCGGTAATTACCAGACGATTGCTGGCTATACCTTCAATCTTGGCTCCCATGCGGCAGAGCATTCGGCACAGTTGCTGTATGTAGGGTTCGCATGCGGCATTGTATATGGTGGTTGTTCCCTTGGCCAGGACGGCAGCCATGATGATGTTGGCTGTGCCGGTCACCGAAGCCTCGTCGAGCAGCATATAGGTGCCGTTGAGCTTGTCGGCTTTGAGCTCGTATATACCGCGGTCTTCATTGTAAGAGAAGGCGGCGCCGAGCTTCATCAATCCCACGAAGTGTGTGTCGAGACGGCGGCGCCCTATCTTGTCACCACCGGGCTTGCTTATCAATACGCGGCCAAAGCGGGCAAGGAGCGGTCCCATAAGCATCACTGAACCACGTAGGCTGGAACACAGTTTCAAGAACTCATCGCTGGCGAGATAGCTCTCATCAATGTTGGTGGCCTGGAAGCTGAAACGCCCCGAGCCGAGGCGGTTCACCTCCACTCCCATAGACTGCATCATGGTGATGAGGTTGTTCACATCTAAGATGTCGGGAATGTTGTTTACCGTTACTTTCTCACGGGTAAGCAGCGTAGCGCACAGTATCTGTAGTACTTCGTTCTTGGCTCCCTGTGGGGTAATCTCTCCATGCAGATGATGTCCGCCTTCGATGATAAATGAGGCCATAATGATTTAATTGACAATTGACAATGGATAATTGACAATTAAGTTAATACTTCTTTTTATTCTTTTTCTTCTGGTTTTTGCCGTTATGCTTGTATTGTTGCATGGGGGCACGATAGTATACTCCGAGGTTGAGCTGCTCTTCCTTTAGGCAAATTTGCCCGTTAGAGTACTCGCGTATATCCTCAATGATTTTGCTGTCCTCTACGCTTTCTTTGTTCCATAGCACATACTCCTTTTTCATTTGTGCAGCAATAAGGCGCAGCAGTTCGTTCCGTTCCTCACCATCGGGCATGTCGCAAGCCTTCTTCATCATCTCCTCTATGCAACGTCCATAATGGCGGTAGCGGATGCCTCCTTTGGGATAGGGTAGGCGTTGGGGAGTGGGATGCAGTGTCTCGGGCGCTACCAGTTCGTAGGGGTAGTCAATGTCGAGCTTGAAGTCCGACATGATGGCCAGATGGTCCCATAGCTTATGATTGAATACCGCCACATCGCGCAGTTGGGGGTACATGTTGCCCATTACCGCGATGATAGTGTTGGCACAACGCTGGCGCTCGGCACGGTCTTCGATGGTTATGGCATGATCTACCATCTTCTGTACGGCACGTCCGTACTCGGGCATGGGTAGATTCTTTTCTTGTGTATTGTATTTCATTGATGACATAATGGTTGTTCGTTATAGAAGTTTCTTTGAAACCGTAGCGACAAACTCTTTTAGGTAGAATGGTTCGAAGTAGGCTACGTCTTGGAATGACTCGTTCAGATATTCCCTGTCGGCAAGGGGGAACATCCAACGTGCCAAGGGCTGTATGCCGTCAAGGAAATGGGCATTCGGGTGCTTGATGACCTCCTTGCATTTGGCCGCTCCGTTGCCGAAGAAGTATACCGGCTGTTTGTCAAGGAAATCCTTGTAGCTCTCGCTGTCTATGACATCGGCACTTACCTCTTTTACAGCATTCAGTGCACGGTCATAGATGGCGGCATACACCTCCATGCGGCGTGCATCAATCATGGGGCATAGTAGTGCGTTTTCGGGCAGTTCGTCCATGAGCAATACTGGCACACTCAACACCTTCAATGTGGGCAGTGCTATCAAAGGGATGTTGCGGCCATAACAGATTCCTTTGGCCATTGACGCGCCGATACGCAGTCCTGTGTATGAGCCCGGTCCGCAACTCACAGCCACGGCATCAATGGGTTTCGCATGGCTGTCAGCCATGGAGAGCACTTCATCTACAAATACACCCAATGTTACCGCATGTTGTGGTCCATCAAAATCTTCCTTTGAAAATAGCACGGCACCGTCTTCGCTTAAAGCTACTGAACACACGTCGGTTGCCGTTTCTATATGTAGTATGCAAGCCATATCTATACAAGGTGTGATAATATGTTGCAAAATTAGGAAAAAAAAACGATTTGGTGAAGATTATGTGGGTTTACTTGCCGTTTCTACGCTTTTTATCGGAGATTTCTCTTGATTTATTTTTACAATTGAAGATTATTGTGTTTCTTTGCATCTTGTTAGCGTGAGTAAACTAAAAACATTATAGCATTATGAAGAATGAACTTTTGAAGTATTTGGGCATTTTCCTCATTATCATTGCCTCTGTAGTATTGATTCTTAGCCATCTTTTGGGATGGAACAATGTCAATGCTGTACAGTTCGGCTCGATGGGAACAATGATTGTAGGATTGGTATTGTATATCTGGATGAACAAGAAATACCAATAACCTTTTACCCATATTTGTAGGGTGAGAAAAGGGGACGCATGCGTCCCCTTTTCTTTTCTCGGTATCACTTCTCTGCGGGTATGATGAGCTTGTATCCCTTGCCGTGGATATTGATGATTTCTACTGCGGGGTCTTCCTTGAGATGCTTGCGCAGCTTGGTGATATATACGTCCATGCTGCGTGCATTGAAGTAGTTGTCCTCGACCCAGATGGTCTTCAAGGCAAAATCGCGCTGTAGTATCTCGTTGGCATGGGCACACAGCAGGGAGAGCAGCTCTGACTCCTTGGTGGTGAGCTTGGTCTGCTTGTCGTCGATTGTCAGCAGTTGTTTCCGGGCATCGAAGGTGAAGCGCCCCAGTGTATAGGTGCTGACCTCCTTGTTTTTCTTTCCGCGCACACGGCGCAGGATGGCCTCGATACGGAAGGTCAGTTCCTCCATGCTGAAGGGCTTGGTGAGGTAGTCGTCGGCACCAATCTTGAAGCCTTCGAGCACATCTTCCTTCAGGGTCTTTGCCGTGAGGAAGATGATGGGAATCTCCGTGTTGGTCTGGCGTATCTCCTGTGCTAATGTGAAGCCGTCTTTCTTGGGCATCATCACATCGAACACACACAGGTCATACTTGTTTTTCAGGAATGCCTTATATCCTTCTTCGCCATCGGGGTACAGCTCTGCGGCGTAGCCTTTGGCATTCAAATACTCTCTTAACAGCATGCCAAGATTCTCGTCATCTTCGCATAGCAAAATACTTAACTTTTCACCCATAGCTTACTTACTATTTAATAAAGGTAATACAATAATAAACTTTGTTCCCACTCCGAGCTCGCTCTCGGCGCGTATGCTGCCGTGATGGTCCTGTATGACCTTCTTTACGTAGGCCAGCCCGAGGCCGAATCCCTTGACATCGTGCAGGTTGCCGGTATGTACGCGGTAGAAGCGGTCGAAGACGCGTTTCAGGTTTTCTTTCTTGATGCCTATGCCATTGTCCTGGATCGACAGGCAGAACTTCCCGTGGGCGTTCCATGTGCGGATGGTGAGGCGCAGCGGCTCGTCGTCGCGCTTGTACTTGATGGCATTGTCCATGAGGTTGAACACCACGTTGGTGATGTGCATCTCGTCGGCAAAGACCATGGCATCCTGTGCCTCGAGTTGTGTGGCGATGGTGCCTCCGTTCTTCTCCACTTTCAGTGCGAAGGTGTTCACTACGCCTGTAATCAGTTCGTCGAGGTCCAGCTCGCGCATCTTCATGGTGGCTTTGTGCTGGTCGAAGAGGGAGATCTGTAGCACCTTCTCCACCTGGAAGCGCAGCCGCTTGGTCTCGTCATTGATGATACCCGTAATATGCTGCAGCATCTGTGGCGACTTGGTCACCGTACCGTCGGTCAGCATCTGCGATGCCAACGAAATGGTCGAGATGGGGGTCTTGAACTCGTGCGTCATATTATTGATAAAATCATTTTTCAATTCCGTAACCTTTTTCTGTCTGAATATAACATAGATGGTATACATGAATGCTAAACACAAAACAACCGTGAAAAAGAGTGCTGGTATCATAAAACGAACAGAACTGAATATATAACTGTTCATTGTGGGGAAGTGAATTTTCAATATTCCCATCTTGTTGGGCGGGTCGTTGCTGAACAGTATCTGTGAATAGGACTGTTCTTCTCCTTCAGGCTCGTAGTCGGCACAGCGGTAGATTTCTCTTCCGTCGCTGGTCGATACCGTGAAGTGGTAGGGGATGTCGATGCCGTTGTGCAGGAGCTCGGCTCTCAGGTCGCGGTCGAGTGCGCGGAAGTTGATACGCTTCTCCAACGGTTGGTCGCTTGCCGTATACAGTATCTTGTATATCACCTCGTCCATGAGGGCCCGCTGGTGTACATAGCGGTTGCGTATGATGTCTTGCAGCGAGCGTGAAGCTTCGGGGATGTTCTTCTCTTGTTTGGGGCGTTGCGGCATGATGATGGTGCGCATCTCTACCGACGATACCTTGCCGTCGCTCTTGTAGTCGTAATGGTGGGTCACCGCTCCGACTCCATACTTGCTTATCTGGTCCATGGCTTCGGTCTCGGCGGCATCTTTCTCCAGGTATCGCATCGTTTCGTAGAGCTCCAGACGGTGTGCGGCATTGTATAGGCTGCGTTTCACCGATTCGTCGAATTGCTCGTGGCGCATGCCCACAATCTCTTCAATGTACCTTACTTGCAGTGAGAGTAGGGCAATGAACGAGCAACTCATGATGATACCCAATATAGCGATGGTCGACTTTTTCATGGCACAAATGTAAGTAGCATATTAGGTATTTCCTAATAAATTAACACTTATTATGGGTGGTGATAAGTTTAATTAACAGTTTTGTGAATGTTGGTTGTGTAACGAACAAGTATTGTTGCCCGTTTGTTCGTGTGTCCTTGTGTCTGAGGGGGCTCGGAATGGCACCGTATGGTTGTCCTCTTTACCACCCGGCTTGTTCCCATCCCGCAGCATGGTACCAGGAGGTGGAGCGGAAGGCTTCGTTCAGTCTCGTGCGTCCTTCCTTGGGTACGTAGCACGAGATGCCTCCGTAGTTTTCCATATCTACAATGTCTTCGAGACCTTTGGAGTAGTCTGAAAACCACTGAGGAGTGGTCTTTCTGTAGGGTATGGTATGGTCAAATGAGCTCTTCCAATACTCGTAGTCTTCGGGTAGTGTTATCAGTTGGCGCATATACCCGTTCATGTCATAGTATTCGGGTGTTGTATTGCTGGTCCGTGGGTAATAGCGCTGTACGGTTGACAGGTCGGTGCTGATGCCTTTGCCTGCATACTTCTTTATCATCTTGTCGGTTGCTGCGGCGAGGTGCTCCAATCCGCTGCAGTCCACGACTGAGAGGCATACGCCGAAGCAGTCGGGCTCATGTCCTCGTACGTAAATGTTGTTTTCGTGGTATTCCCGGTAATATTCTTCGGCAATACCTTGGACATTGAGTGGAGTGCTGAACATGGATGCGACAATACGGTGGTATGGGGCTCCGGGACCGGGTATCTCTGCCGGGGAAGAGATGATGTAGTCTGCTACCTCGCGCAACTCATAGGCCACCTCGACAGATTGCATGAAACAGGCATCGAACAGGATGAAGTCGAGGTGAGGGGATTGTGCCAATACGTCGGCGATATCCTTAATCTCCATCCAGTTGTTAGAGTCTACGCATATGGCACGCTGTACCGGTGCCTTGGCCGGAACCCATGCGCTGCCGTGCGACCAGAGCACCAGACCGTAGCTCTCGGCAGGGTAGTTTGTGGTAGCCCATTCGATGGCTGATAGCAGTGTCTCGGTATCTCCCGAGTTGTGCTCGGTAGTGTATTGCTGTACCACTTTGGCGACAGGGCGTCGTCCCTTTTCCTGTTCTATGGAGAGTATGCGCGGCAGTTTGGTGTCGTCGACATAGACAAGCAGGCGGCAGTTTGTGGGGATGTCGGCTGCTCCCTTCAGCATCTCGTCCACATCTTCTTTTTGGAATGCCGAGAGGTTGTTGTCTGCTGCCATGTATACGAGTACCGTGCGGTCGTAGATGGTCTCATCTTCGGGGTTAAACCAATGACACGATGTCATACCCAGCAGTATAAACATCGTGTACATCGTATATCTGAAGATAGCTTTTATCCGCATCATGCTGCGTCAACGTTTTTGGAAGGTGAAGGCATCTGTGCCGATCTGCTTGAGTATCTTGTCCTTGCTGTCTTGATACTTCTTGCGTATTTTCATGAAGCGCTTCTCTAATTTCTTCTTCTTGTCCGAATAGATGACGGTGCATGTCTGGTTGGTTTCACCTAACGTTCCCTCAAGGTAGACTTTCAATTGCAGTGAATAGCCCGCATGGTTTTGCAGCGAGCCGTTGGGTCTTATGATGACGTCATCGAGGTGCTGCACATCGGTGAGGTATACCGTAGAGTCGTTGAAGTCTACGGCTATGCCATACATGTATACACGTTTAGGCTCTTGGCTCTTTCCCTCCTTTTCTTTGGGTGTGGCGAAGGCCGACAGCTGCAATGCGCCGAACAGGCAGATGAGTAGGATTCTCCACTTCTTCATACGCGCGCGTACTTAATTATATAATAGGTGTTAACCTAAATAGGTCTTCAAAAGTTTGCTGCGTGAGTTCTGGCGCAGGCGGCGGATAGCCTTCTCCTTGATCTGGCGTACGCGCTCGCGGGTGAGCCCAAACTTGTCGCCTATCTCCTCGAGGGTCATCTCCTGCATGCCGATGCCGAAGAACATCTGCAGTATCTCTTTCTCGCGGTCGGTGAGGGTAGAGAGGGCGCGGTCAATCTCCGTAGAGAGCGATTCGCTCACGAGTGAGCGGTCGGCCATGGGGGAGTCATCGTTCACGAGCACATCGAGCAGGCTGTTGTCCTCGCCGTCTACGAAGGGGGCATCTACCGAGATGTGGCGGCCCGATACCTTCAGGGTGTCGGCAATCTTGTCCACGGGTATGTCGAGCTCGTCGGCCAGCTCCTCGGCTGAGGGGCGGCGCTCGTTCTCCTGCTCAAACTTGGAGAAGGCCTTGCTTATCTTGTTGAGCGAACCCACCTGGTTGAGCGGCAAGCGCACGATACGGGCCTGCTCGGCCAAGGCCTGGAGGATAGACTGGCGAATCCACCATACGGCATAGCTGATAAACTTAAAACCACGAGTCTCGTCAAACTTCTCCGCCGCCTTGATAAGTCCTAAGTTGCCCTCGTTGATGAGGTCGGGGAGGCTAAGTCCTTGGTTCTGATACTGCTTGGCTACCGAAACTACGAAACGCAGGTTGGCGCGGGTAAGTTTTTCCAAAGCTACGCGGTCGCCCTTGCGGATACGCTGCGCGAGTTCCACCTCCTCTTCTACGGTAATCAACTCTTCGCGGCCAATCTCTTGCAGGTATTTGTCTAACGAAGCGCTCTCGCGGTTGGTAATGCTCTTGGTAATTTTAAGCTGTCTCATTGGGGTATAGGATACGTATTCTAATCAATAAACCAAATTAGCCGCGAAGATACTGCTTTTTTCTGTAAAAATCAACGGAATAATGGAAAAATATATGTCAAGGTGAGGTTTTGTCTCTCTTTTCTTGTCATTCCGAACGAAGTGAACCTTTAGGTCAACGCCCGTAGGGGCCGACCCAAAGGTTCACTTTTGTTCCGGTTGACAGAGGCGTTATGCAGTAGCCGTTCCTTGTTTTACTCCTCACCCGTCAGCTCCACCGCATAGTTGGCGCGGCGTCCCGACATGTAGTAACCCGAGATGAAGAGCACGCGCTCGGGCGACTGGTTGGCCTCCTTGAGTACCTTGGCGAGGTCCTCCTCAGAGGTTATCTTGGTGCCGTTGACCTTGAGGATGACGAAGCCCTTCTTGATGCCGGCCTCGGCAAACTTGCCCTTCTCCACGCCCGTCACTTCGAGGCCGTAGCTCACGCCGAGGTGGCGCTTCACGTCGTCGCTGATGGGCTTGAAGGCTGCTCCAAGCATAGTGAGGTCAAACTTCTTCACCACCTCTGTGTTGCCCTGCATGTTCTTCAGGATCACGTCGAGGGTCTTTTCTTTCTTGTTGCGCAGGATGGTCACCTCCACCTTGTCGCCGGGGCGGTGCATGGCGAGGTTCTCTTGCAGCTCGGCCATGTTATGTATCTTCTTGCCCGCAATCTTGATGATGACATCGCCCGGCTCGATACCGGCAGCCTTGGCTCCGCTGCCATCGGTCACCTCGGCCACATAGACACCCTCTACGGTGCCGAGGTCCTTCTCCTTGGTGCGCTCGTCGCCCAGGTCGTGACCGCTGATGCCGAGGATGGCGCGCTGCACGGTGCCAAACTCCTTCAGGTCGTTCACCACCTTGGTCATGATGCTTGTGGGGATGGCAAATCCGTAGCCGGCGTATGCTCCGGTGGGCGAGGAGAGCACGGCATTGATGCCCACGAGTTCGCCACGGGCATTGACCAGTGCGCCACCGCTGTTGCCCTGGTTGATGGCGGCGTCGGTCTGGATGAACGACTCTATACCACCATTATATACGCCCAGCGAGCGTGCCTTGGCACTCACGATACCTGCCGTCACCGTCGAGGTGAGGTTGAAGGGGTTGCCCACGGCCAATACCCACTCGCCCACCTTCAGGGCATCGGAGTTGCCGATGGGCAGGGTGGGGAAGTCATCACCCTCTATCTTCACCAACGCCAGGTCGGTGTTGGGGTCGGTACCGATGAGGCGGCCCTTGAACTCGCGGTTGTCGTTGAGCTTCACATCAATCTCGTCGGCCCCGTCAATCACGTGGTTGTTGGTCACGATGTAGCCGTCCTTCGAGATGATGACACCCGAGCCGAAGCCCACACGGGGCTGGGTGCGTATCTGTTGCTGGCGTCCTGTGCCGTCGCCGAAGAAGAAGTCGAAGATGTCCGGCATCTGCTGTATGGTCTGCGTCTTGCTCAGCTGCGTCGACTTGATGTGTACCACGGCATGGATGGAGCTCTCGGCCGCGTCGGTGAGGTCGACGGGCTGCGAGGGCTTGCTGTCAAAGAGTGCCGTAGGCATGGCGAAGCCCTGCTCTTGCGGCACGGCCACCACGGTTCCCTTCACTGCATTCTTCTGCATCAGCGCGTAGGTTGTCACGCCTGCCACGAGGGCACTGCCCAGCATGAGGGCGGTGTACCCGAATAGTTTCTTGATTGTTGTTTTCATAATTTCAATATCTCTTTTAGTTAATTGTAGACTGCATTTAACTTTGTCGCTGCGAAGATAATGCATTTCCATATTCGTTATATCTATCCATATCCAACATTTACGACAAATTAACATTGCATCCCCGGCATTAACAGTTTTTGTGAGGGCGTTCCTCGATATTAACGGAAAGCAAACTCTACGATGAATAAGCGTTAAAGTCCAAACAGGCCTTAGTGCAAGCCTGCAATAATTCTCGTCTTGCCCTATAAAACAAGTTTCCCGAAATCAGCTGACCGGCTGACCTTGTGGCTTGTAGTTTGCTGTTTCTCAGCATGTTGACAAGGTCAACCTCGGTCGGCTGGGGTTGACCTTGCTTACATCCTTATTATAAACATTTTATGACGGGCAAGGTCAGCCGTTCAACCGATTTCGGAACACTGCTTATATAGGCATTTTTTCGCCTCCGTAGTGTCCGCGGCATCCGTTGCATACCAGAATTCGGTATGTCCATTCTCCGTGAAGAGTCTACCCAACTTTTCTTGAGAGTCTCCCCGATTTTGAGAATGGGTAGAATCATTTTTACGAAGGTTCCCCCGATTTATCGCAGGTTCTATAGCATATTATCGCACCTGCTCTGAGGATTTCTCTCAGGTGCGATAACTCTCGGGAGAGCCTGCGAAAAATAAAGTTGCTTTATTGTTCCCCAATTCTCAATTTATGTTTCTGTCACGGGGGGGTATCCCCCGTTTTTGACTATAGGGATGTTTGCATCCCGTAGAACGGCTTCCTTGTTTCCGCATCTGGAAACGGAGCCACGGATTAAACTTAGGAAACCACGGATTAACTTCGTGGTTAAGGATGAAACATCCGTGGTTTCCCCTTTTACTTAAAAAATGTTGCGAACCCCGATTTTTTTTCAAAATTTCAGAATCTTTTCAGAATTGATTCTTATTTTTGTAGCCGAAAGCCCATCTTTGAGGGGCGAGAGATGAAGAGTTAGATAAGACAACGAAATGAAAAGAAATGATTAATCGACTAAATATCAACGCGTTAGTACCCCCCCTGTAGGGACGGCGGTTTACTCGGAAGCTATGCAATGCGCTACCGTGCGGCACACCTCGTGCCCTGCGGTGGCGCATTTTTTATTGAGACCCACCCCAAAAGCTCGCAAGCGAGACGCTTTTGTGAAACTAAAGTTTCAGTCAGCGCAACCGATGCTCATTTCGCATCGGCCCCCCTTTATGGAGAGGACTCAGGCCTCGCGGAAAATATAACACTTTCGTGTCATCCCGAGCAGCGCGAGGGATCTCAAACAAATCCAATCGACAAAGTACGCTGCGAGATTTCTCACTTCGTTCGAAATGACACAAAAATTCCTAATTCCTAACTCCTAATTCCTAATTAAATACGCCACAGATTACTCAGATTAAACAGATTATAAACTCTAAACACTACACTCTAAACACTAAACAAAAAAAGATATGAAACGAACCCTACCGACCCTCCTTCTTTTCCTGCTGGCAGCGCCCCTGTGGGCACAGTCGCCCGACAACCGCCTGACGCTGTCTGTTGTCACCCCTCCCGGCAGCCACGAGGCCGTGCTCACACTCAGCCTCGACAACCCCACCGTGGCGCTCACTGCCGTGGAGGCCTACCTCACGCTTCCCGATGACGTATCCCTTGGGCAGGGCACCCTCGACGCCGCCCATTGCGCTGCCTCGCATGCCCTCACCGAGGGCGTGGTCGGCGGCCGCCTGTTTGTCTCCGTGGCGAGCCCCGCGCTGGGCACCTTCACCGGCGGTGCGCTCTGCTCGTGGCCTGTAGACCTCGCGTCGCTCACGGCAGGCGACTACACCATCACCGCCACGGGCCTCTTCGCCGTGGGCGTAGTCGACGGTGCGGTCACCACCTACACCACCGACGACCTGCAGGTGACGCTCACCATCAGCGATGTGGACACCGGCATCCGGCCCGCAGCAAGCCAGGGCACCCTGCGCGTGTACACCCTGCAAGGTCTACAGCTCGGCGAGCCTGTCAAGGGACAAGTCAACATTGTCAACGGAAAGAAAGTATTACCGCTATGAAAAAGAAAATCCTATCAATCCTGCTCTGCGGTGTGGCGTGCGTAGCCGCCGCCAGCAGTGCACTCCCCTCGCAGTATGCAAAGTACGACCTCAATGGCGACGGCCAACTCACGGCCGATGATGCCTCAGTCATCTACTCCTACATCCTCGGCACCGCCGACGAGGCGGTCACCCTCGCACAGGTCGATGTCAACGGTGATGGCACCGTCAACACCGCCGACGTGGTGGAGGTGTATGTGGCGGTGAGAGAAAAGGGTATTAAGGGATGGGGCGCCGACAGTGACGATAGCGAGTTCGGTGGCGCCAAGGAGCGTCGCGGAACTTGGGGAAACCTTTGGGAAACTGAAAACTGAAAGGTGAAAACTGAAAACTGAAAACGATTATGAGAATAACTAAAAAAGCAAATAAGAGCAGAACAACATCTGTACTCTGTACTCTGTTATCTGTACTCTTCATCACCGCTTGCCAGCAGGACGACATCGTGCCCGACACACCCGCTGAGGGTAAGCTTGTACGACTCACTTTCGGCACTGCCGATGCCCCGGACACGCGTGCCGTTTGGAAAGATGAGACCGGCAAAGGAAATCTTATTTTCAATTGGGACTCCGACCCTTTGGGTCAGAGAATGGTGGCTGTAATATCAAATGGAGATCATTTTATCCCCAACTATCCGGCTTCTAATAATTGGAGCGAGTTACAGAACCATACCTTGCTGACTGTTACTCCGCAGGAAGACCCTCACTATGCCACATTCGAGACGGAGCGTTATTATTTCGAAAATGAAATAAATACTCAAGCAAAGAAAATATTTGTCACGAGTGCTCGCGGAAATACATTTTCGAGTACATTGGATATGTTCAATAGTTCAATCGATATGTCAAGCCTGTTTGTCCAGCAAGCCTCACAGCAACCAGATTTCTTGAGAGAGTGGATGATGCTGTACGGCGAGGCCGAGATGAAGAATGGTAGTGCACTGATTTCATTCAAACATATTCCGGCTACTTTCCGTTTCATCATCACCAACGAAAGACCTGCAGCGACGACAACCATCAAGAGCATTCAGATGGCTCTTGTTGATACCGATGGCACCCTCCAGCCGATAGCATCCAATAGCGTAGGTGTGTTGATCGACATCGAGATCAATACCTTTGAACTATTCTATGGTGGTGATAAATACAATACTCATACCTCAATCACTACCTGGTTGGGTCAAAACGGCACTGCTGTAACGAAGGGAGAACAGTACATAGCATACGCTATGGCACTGCCAGTAGGAAAAGCCGATACTGGAATGCCCGACGAAAACGCCTTCAAGGACAAGAAAATCCAATTCACCATCGAGGCATTGGGCCCGGACAACGAACACCTCTCTTTCGAACTGGATGCAGACAAATTGGCCGCTGCCAATCCGGGCAATGTGTACAACTGGGTAGGCGGCAAGTCCTACACCATCCGTATGAGCTTGGATGATGGACTCTTGGTACAGGATATCACCGTGGACGACTGGAACGAGCAGGATATAGCTGGCGGCGAGGCAATCGAGTGGGTGAACGGCTTCA
>JAFWXS010000138.1 GCA_017517925.1 Bacteroidaceae bacterium
CGCAATGAGCAGGGCGATACCGGCGCGTATGTCGGGCGAGGTCATCTTGCCTCCACGCAGTTTGAAGTTATGGTCGTGTCCGATGACAACGGCACGATGCGGGTCACACAAGATAATCTGGGCACCCATGTCGATAAGCTTATCCACAAAGAAAAGGCGGCTTTCGAACATCTTCTGATGGATGAGGACACTACCCTTGGCCTGTGTAGCCACCACCAGCATTACACTCAGCAAGTCGGGTGTCAATCCTGGCCAAGGAGCATCGGCGATGGTCATGATTGACCCGTCGATGAACGATTCTATCTCGTAGTGTTCCTGTGCCGGAACGAAGATGTCATCGCCACGTTGTTCCAATCGGATACCCAATCGGCGGAAGGCTTCGGGGATGATGCCGAGGTTCTCGTACGACACATCCTTGATGGTTATTTCACTTTGGGTCATGGCAGCCATGCCGATGAAGCTGCCCACCTCAATCATATCGGGCAGGACGGTGTGTTCGCATCCGTTCAACTCCTCAACACCTTCAATGGTCAGCAGGTTGCTGGCAATGCCACTGATGCGTGCACCCATGCGGTTGAGCATCTTGCAGAGTTGTTGGATGTAGGGTTCGCAGGCTGCATTATAGATAGTGGTGGTGCCCTTAGCCAACACGGCAGCCATCACGATGTTGGCCGTACCCGTCACCGAGGCTTCGTCGAGCAACATGCTTGCTCCAACGAGTCCACCCTTGGGTGCCACCAGTTCAAACACTCCTTGCGCGGGGTTGTAGCTGAACGAAGCCCCCAGTTTCTCGATACCCAACAGGTGAGTATCGATGCGGCGGCGGCCAATCTTGTCGCCTCCGAGTTTGGAAATGAGGGCTTTGCCGAAGCGGGCTACCAGCGGACCGAGCAGCATCACCGAACCGCGCAGACTGCTACACTTCTGCATGAACTCGTCGCTCTGGATGTAGGAGAGGTTCACGTCGTCGGCCCGGAAGGTATAAGTATCCGTTTCGGGGCGGGTTACCTTCACCCCCATGTCGCGCATGAGTTGGATGAGGTTGTTCACATCCAGTATGTCGGGCACATTGTGCACCGTCACCTCGCCGGCGGTGAGGAGGGTGGCACAAAGGATTTCAAGCACTTCGTTCTTGGCGCCCATCGGGCGTATCTCGCCACTCAGTTTGTGGCCGCCTTCTATGATAAATGAAGCCATGTCTTTCTATATTATTTAAGTTTGGTTCGGACGTTTGTCCTCATCTGTTTTCAGTTGACAAGTTGACGGGTTGACAAGGAGCATACAGCGCTAATCTATAGTAAACTCGTCAACTAAAAGGCCCTCGTAGCTATCTCACTTCTTCTTTGCCGGCCGGCGGCGCTGCTGTACGATGGCGGCACGGTGGCGTTGGGCTGCCGAGGGTTGGAGTTCGGCAATCTCCAGGTCTTCGGCCTGGAGGCGGATGGTTCCGTGGGTGTAGTCCTCGAGGTCGGCAATCAGTTTCTGTATCTCTACGGTGTCCTTGTTCCAGGTGATGAAGTTCTTGCGCATCTGTATGGCGATGAGGTGCACCAATTGGTCCCGTTCCTCTCCAACGGGCATTTCCATTGCCTTGTGTATAAGGCCTTCGAGGAATCGTCCGTAGTGGCGGTATCGGATGCGTCCGTTGGCATAGGGGATGCGCTCGGGCTGACAGGCCAGGAGGTCGGGCTTCACCACCTCGAAGGGGTAGTCGATGTCGAGCTTGAAGTCGGACATGATGGCCAGGTGGTCCCACAGCTTCTGCTTGAAGTCGGGCTGGTCCTTGAGGAGGGGATACATGCTTCCCATAATCTTGATGATGGTGTTGGCGCAGCGTTGGCGCTCGGCCCTGTCCTCGATGGTGAGGGCGTGGTCCACCATATTCTGCACGCTGCGGCCATACTCGGGCAGGGGCAGTCGGCGTTGTTGGGTATTATATTCCATGACGGGTTGTTATGCGGTTGTTCTTGTTCGTATACTGTTGTCCGGCATCAGAGCACCTTCGACTTTGAGACGGTGGCGACGAAGTCCTTCAGGTAGAAGGGTTCGAAGTAGGCCACGTCCTTGTAGTCGCCCAGCGCTATAGCCTTCTCGGCCAGTGGGGACATCATCTTGGCCAGGGGGCGGATGCCGGGGATGAAGTGTGCGTTGGGGTGTGTAATCTTCTCGCGGCACTTGTCGG
This sequence comes from Bacteroidaceae bacterium, assembly GCA_017517925.1. Classification (GTDB taxonomy): domain Bacteria; phylum Bacteroidota; class Bacteroidia; order Bacteroidales; family Bacteroidaceae; genus UBA1189. The sequence goes on from JAFWXS010000138.1 coordinate 2,183, forward strand.
AGCCGTTGCCGAAGAAGTAGACGGGGTGGCGGTCGAGATACTGGAGGTAGGAGTTCTCGTCGACGACGTCGGCGGCGGTGGGGCGCACTACCTTGAGGGCGCGGTCGTAGATGGTGGCATACACTTCCATGCGGCGGGCATCAATCATGGGGCAGAGGAGGGCGTCCTCGGGCAGTTCGTGGCGAAGGAGCACGGGCACGCACAGCACCTCCAAGGTGGGGAGGCCGATGAGCTTGAGGTCGCGGCCATAGCAGATGCCCTTGGCCATGGAGACGCCGATGCGCAGGCCGGTGTAGGAACCGGGGCCGCAGCTGACGGCCACTGCGTCGACGGGGATGGCATGGCTGTCGGCAAAGGAGAGGGCTTCGTCGACGAAGACGCCGAGCTTGACGGCGTGTTGCTGTCCCTCGGGCTCTTCTTGGGAGAAGATGGTGGCGCCGTCCTGGCTGAGGGCCACTGAGCAGACCTCGGTGGAGGTCTCGATATGTAGGATACAGGACATAGTCTTATTTAATATATACTAAAGCGCCACAAAGATAGTGCAATCCGAGCGTATGGCAAAGAGATTTCGGTCTTTTTTTATGGTCTGCCCAACCTTTGTTTGGGGAAAATTGTTTACCTTTGCCGCCTGTTACTGTGAACTAATCAAGAATAGAGCTATGGAAGAGATACTTGACCTTGTGAACGAGATGTCGCCCTATCTGCTGCTGGGATTCCTGTTGGCGGGGGTGATGCACACGTTTGTGCCCACGCACCTGTACCACCGTTATCTGGGGCGCCCCACATTCCGCTCGGTGGTGAATGCGATGCTGCTGAGCCTGCCTGTGCCCTTGTGTTCGTGTGGTGTGATACCTACGGCCATGTCGCTGCGTCGGCAGGGGGCTTCGAAGGGGGCTACCGTGTCGTTCCTCATTGCCACGCCTCAGACGGGTGTGGACTCCATCATTGCCACTTACTCGCTGATGGGGTTGCCTTTTGCGCTGATGCGGCCGCTGGCTGCCATTGTGACTTCGTTGCTGGGCGGGCAGCTGACGAACTGGCTGTGCGGTGGGGATTCCTCGTCGCCGTCGGCACCGGTGGCTACAGATGCCGGGGTGAAGCGCTCCTTCACTGCGAGGATGGGGCAGGCGCTGCGCTATGCCTTTGTGGAGATGATGCAGGACATCGGGCGGTGGTTAGTGCTGGGACTGGTGGTGGCCGGCCTCATCACGGTGTTTGTGCCCGACTCGGTCTTCTCGCTGCTGGCTTCGAACACGCTGCTCAGCATCCTGGTGGTGCTGGTGTGCGCCGTGCCCATGTACCTGTGTGCCACGGGTTCGATACCCATCGCGGTGGCTCTGATGCTGAAGGGGCTGTCGCCTGGCACAGCCTTGGTGCTGCTGATGGCGGGGCCTGCCGTGAACGTGGCCTCGATGCTGGTGGTGAGAAAGGTGATGGGATTGCGCACGCTGCTCATCTACCTGCTCTCGGTGGTGGGAGGGGCCATCGGATTTGCCCTCACCATCGACTACCTGCTGCCGCGGAGGTGGTTCACCTCGCACCTGGAAATCATGCAGAGCTGTTGCCACGAGCATACGCCGTGGTTCAACGTGGGTTGTTCGATTCTTTTACTGCTCCTGTTACTGAACGCTCTGCGCCTGCGCTACTTCCATAAAGGGGAGGCGGGTCACCACCATTGCCACTGCCACGACGAGGCCTGCGCCTGTCACGCCCGTGCGGACGAGGGAGTGAGGCTGACCATCACGGGGATGAGCTGCAACCACTGCCGCGCCAACGTGGAGAAGGCTTTGCGGAGTGTGCCCGGGGTGGAGAGCGTGAGCGTGGATTTACCTACAGCACAGGCAGTTATATACGGAACGGCTTCGCTCGAAGAACTCCGCCGCGCGGTGGAGAGCATCGGCTTTGGGGTGAAGCCCTGAACGCCTCCGCGGAGAGACCTCAAATGCCTCCGCGGAGGCGTCGTCGATCCCTCCGCGGAGGCATCGATAACGCCTCCGCGGAGGCGTTGATGATCCCTCCGCGGAGGCATTTTGGTCCCCACTGCGGAGGTGTCCGGGATGAGAGGGCCGGGTCATCCCCTTCCACTCCGCGCCCCCTCCGGATGTCCCTTGCCGAGGAGGCGGAATATCCCTCCGCATTGTCAGGAAAATTCGCAACGCATTTCCACACCACACCCACCGCAGAGACAAGCCTCCCACCTGTATGCAAAGATTATCCCCCGCAACCATTCAGCGATAAGACAAACGCCCGACTTATTATTCACGACACCGAGACACAAAGGCACGGAGTCCCCCTTTTCAGTGACAAATATATCTTCTCCGTGTCTTTGTGTCTCTGTGTCCTGACTAAATTATTCCGCCGAACAGTTACTTATCCCCTCCACATTGTTAAATTCACTAAAAAAGGGGAGCGATATTGGGTCACTCCAAGATTTCTTTGTTCCTTTGCAGGCCGTATCATAAAAAAATGTACGCACACGCACGCATGAAGACAACCCTCAAGCTCGTCCTCCTCTACTTCGCCTACCAGCTGCTGGCCGGTGCGGCAATGGCAGGCATCAACCTGCTGTGGCCCCTCAGCGCCACCGCACAGCTCGGGTGGGCACTGCTGCTGTCGGGCACGGCCATGACAGCCCACCTCGTCGGCTTCGGCCACGTCAACCTCCGCCAGGCCCTGCGCCCTGTGGGAGCGGACGTCATGCTGTGCAGCCTCGTCTGCATCGCCGGCACCGTGCTGGCAGGCAACGCACTCAGCCTGCTCATCCCCCTGCCCAACTGGCTCGACTCCGACTTCACCGCCCTCGGGCACACCCTCGTGGGAGCCTTCAGCATCGCCCTGCTGGCCCCCTTGGCAGAGGAACTGCTCTTCCGCGGAGCCATCCTGCAGAGCCTCCGCGCAGGCAGCGCATCGCCCTGGCGCGGCATCCTGCTGTCGGCCCTCATCTTCGGCCTCATCCACATCAACCCCGCACAGGTACCCTTCGCCATCCTCGCCGGCATCGCCTTCGGATGGGTCAGCGTATGCACCCGCAGCCTCCTGCCCGCCATCATCGGACACGCACTCAACAACAGCCTCGGCATCGTCGAGATACTGGCCTACGGCAACAGCGGAGCACCCACACCCATGCAGGAGCAGCCCACCGGAGCCCTCCTCATAATCGCCCTGGCAGGCACCGCAACAGCCATCATCACAGGACGCAAACTCACCCACCACATCCTGCTGCAGAAAGAAAAATCAACAACCAAATAAAAACATAAAGAACTTATGAGAAAAACAATCCAAAGACTGCTGTTCGCCACCCTACTCCTGTGCGGCAGCATCACCGTGCTTGCCCAGCAGGCACAGCCCATACCCACCGACCCCAACGTGCGTATCGGCAAACTCGAGAACGGACTCACCTACTACATCCGTCACAACGCCCTGCCCGAGGGACAGGCCGACTTCTACATAGCACAGAAGGTAGGCTCCATCCTCGAAGAAGAAAGCCAGCGCGGACTGGCACACTTCCTCGAACACATGTGCTTCAACGGCACCGACCACTTCCCCGGCGACGCACTGCTCCGCTACCTGGAGAACATCGGCGTGAAGTTCGGAACCAACCTCAACGCCTACACCGCCCTGGACGAGACCGTCTACAACATCAACAACGTGCCCATCCACAAAGTACCCGAAGCCATCGACTCCTGCCTGTGGATACTCCGCGACTGGAGTGACGGACTCACCCTGGGCGAAGCCGAAATCGACAAAGAACGCGGCGTCATCCACGAAGAGTGGCGCACCCGCATGGAAGCCACCATGCGCATCTACGAAAAGGTGCTCCCCCTCGCCTTCCCCGGCAGCCAGTACGCCAACCGCCTCCCCATCGGCACCATGGAGGTAGTCGACAACTTCCCCTACCAAGTCCTGCGCGACTACTACGAGAAGTGGTACCGCCCCGACCAACAGGGACTCGTCATCGTGGGCGACTTCGACGTGGACCAGATGGAAGCCAAGGTGAAGGCCATCTTCACCGACCTGAAGATGCCCGCCAATCCCGCCGAGCGCATCTACTACCCCGTCGGCGACAACAAGGAGCCTATCGTAGCCATCGCCACCGACAAGGAACAGCCCAACGTGCGCATCCAGTACATGATGAAGCACGAAGCCATCCCCAACGAAGCCAAGAACGACGTGAACTACCTGGTGCTCAACTTCGCCAAGAGCATGATGGGAACCATGTTCGATGCCCGCTTCGAAGAACTCGTACAACAGAGCGCCAACCCGCCCTTCATGGGAGCCGGTGTGTTCGACGGTGAGTTCCTCGTGGCCAAGACCAAGGACGCCTTCACCGGCGTAGCCATCTGCAAGGAAGACGGCGTGGAGACCGCCTTCACCACCCTCGTCCGCGAGATGGAACGCGCCTGCCGCTACGGCTTCACCGAAGGCGAGTTCGCCCGCGCCAAGGCCAACTACCTCAGCGCACTGGAGAATGCCTACAACGAACGCAGCAAGACCAAGAACACACAGTACGCCGAAGAGTATGTCCGCCACTTCATCGACAACGAACCCATCCCCGGCATCGAGACCGAGTATGCCCTGATGAGCCAAGTGGCCAACGCCATCCCCGTCGACGCCGTCAACCAGATCATGCAGAGCCTGGTGAGCGACAGCAACCTCGTCATCACCGTATTCGCCCCCGAGAAGGAAGGCGTGACCTATCCCACCAAGGAACGCATGCTGGAACTGGTGGCACAGGTGAAGGCCGAGAACATCGAACCCTACGTGGACAAGGTATCCAACGAACCTCTCATCAGCCAACTTCCCCAGGCAGGCAAGGTGGTGAAGACCGAGGAGGGACAGTTCGGCTCCAAAGTCTACACCCTGAGCAACGGCGTGAAGGTCATCGTGAAGCCCACAGACTACAAAGCCGACGAAATCCGAATGACAGCCTTCAGTGCCGGCGGTAGCAGCCTGCTCCCCGCCGAGGACATCATCAACATCGAAGTGCTCGGCGAGGTGTGCGAACTGGGCGGACTCGGCAACTTCAACAGCACCGACCTGATGAAGGTGCTGGCTGGAAAGAATGTAGGAATCAGCCCCTATGTCAACCCCTTGGAAGAGGGACTGACCGGTGCCTGTGTACCCAAGGACCTGGAGACACTGCTCCAGCTTGCCTACCTGATGTTCACCGCTCCGCGCATGGACGATGCCGCCTTCGAGTCATACAAGAACCGCGCCAAGGCCGCCCTGCAGAACCAGGAACTGGACCCCATGAACGCCTTCAGCGACACACTCACCGTGGCCCTCTACAACAATCACCCGCGTGCCATCAACTTCAAGAAGGAGATGGTGGACCAGATTGACTACGCCCGCACCATGGAGATGTACAAGGAACGTTTTGCCGACGGCGACGACTTCACCTTCATCTTCGTAGGTAACATCGACGAGGCCACAGCCCTCCCGCTCTTCGAGCAGTATCTGGGCGGCCTGTCCACCAAGGAGGGAGCCGAGAAGTTCGACGGCAAGGCCAACCCCACCATCCGCAAGGGACAGTATGCCAACAACTTCGAGCGCACCATGGAACTGCCCAAGAGCACCGTATTCCTCTTCTACACAGGCAAAGGCAAGTACGATGCACGCAACAAGATGATCATGAGCATCTTCGCCCAGATAATGGACATGGTCTACACCGAAAGTGTACGCGAGAAGGAAGGCGGCACTTACGGTGTCAGCGTTAGCGGCGGCATCAACCACTACCCGAAGGAAGAGGTTCGCCTGCAAATAACCTTCGATACCGACCCCGAGCGCCGTGCCCACATGACCGGCATCATCCGTCAGGGACTCGACGAGTTCATCAAGAACGGTCCCAAACCCGAGCAACTTGCCCGCGTGAAGGAATACATGCTGAAGAAGTTCCAGGAGAACCAAAAGGAAAACAGCTACTGGATGAGCCAGATGAAGGAGTTCTACTGGCATGGCATCGATGCCACCAAGGACTACGAGAAGACCCTGAACAGCATCACCGGCAAGGAAATCCAGAAGTTCGTGAAGAAGCTCATCAAGCAGGACAACTGCATCGAAGTGAGCATCAGTGGAACGAAGTAATCATTTGTAGTTAGAGGAGTTAAAGGAGTTAGAGGAGTTACCATTCCGCTACGCTTCATTAAGGAGTTAAAGCCAATAGTTATGCCTGTTGCAATACATGATTGCAAGAGTATTGGCTTTAACTCCCAAGCTCGTAGAGCTGATAACTCCTCTAACTCCTTTAACTCCCCAAAAGAACTATGAAAAACAATCCCTTCCTCATCGCCGCCCTGTGCCTCACATGCACAGCCGGCACTGCCTTTGCACAACCCAAGTCCTCCGAATCAGGAGGCTATCCCATCAACCCTGTACCATTCACCAGCGTGAAGGTGACCGACCAGTTCTGGGGACAGCGTCTCCAGGCCAGCCGCGAAGTGACCATCCCCCTCGCCTTCAGCAAGTGTGAGGAGACGGGGCGCTACGACAACTTCACCCGCTCGGCCCTGATGATGGAACTGCAGAAAAACCCCGCCCTGAAGGACGACCCCCGATATGCCGAAGTGGCGAAGGGCGTGAAGGTGAGCGGCTACTCCTTTGACGACACCGACGTGTACAAGACTATCGAGGGAGCCAGCTATCTGCTGCAGACCTATCCCGACAAGAAGCTGAAGCGCTACATCGACAGCGTGCTCGTCATCGTAGCCTCGGCCCAAGAGCCGGACGGCTACCTCTATACCTCGCGCACACAGAATCCCGCCGCCCCTCACGAGTGGGCAGGCAACAAGCGCTGGGTGAAGGTGGAGGACCTCAGCCACGAGTTCTACAACCTGGGCCACATGGTGGAAGGGGCCATCGCCCACTACCAGGCCACCGGCCAGCGCAACTTCCTCGACATAGCCATCCGCTATGCCGACTGTATCTATAACGAAATAGGTGAAGGCGAAGGCAAGCAGGTCTTTGTGCCGGGACACCAGATTGCAGAAATGGCCCTGGCCAAGCTCTACACGGTGACAGGCGAGAAGAAGTACCTCGACCTGGCCAAGTTCTTCCTCGACAAGCGCGGATACACTTCACGTCGCGACGAATACAGCCAAGCCCATCTGCCCGTGGTGGAACAGAGCGAGGCTGTGGGACATGCCGTGCGTGCCGCCTACATGTACAGTGGCATGGCCGACGTGGCAGCCCTCACCGGCGACAGTGCCTACATCCGGGCCATCGGACGCATCTGGGACAACATCGTGGGCAAGAAGCTCTATATCACCGGCGGCATCGGAGCCACCGCCAGTGGCGAGGCCTTCGGCAAGAACTACGAACTGCACAACATGTCGGCCTACTGCGAGACCTGTGCCGCCATCGGCAACGTCTACATGAACTACCGCCTCTTCCTGCTTCACGGCGAGAGCAAGTACTACGATGTGCTGGAGCGCTCGCTCTACAACGGCCTCATCTCAGGTGTGTCGCTCGAGGGTAACGGATTCTTCTACCCCAACCCCCTGGAGTCGATGGGACAACACCAGCGTCAGGCCTGGTTCGGCTGTGCCTGCTGCCCCTCGAACATCTGCCGCTTCATCCCCTCACTGCCCGGCTATGTCTATGCCGTGAAGGACGAGAGTGTCTATGTGAACCTCTTCGTCAGCAACACAGCCACCCTGAAGGTGGGAGGCAAGAAACTCACCCTCACACAGCAAACCGGCTATCCGTGGGACGGAGCCATCGCCCTCACCATCGACCGTGCCACCGGCCGCGACTTCACCCTGAAGCTGCGCATCCCCGGTTGGGTAAAGGGGCAGGTGGTACCCTCTGACCTCTACAGCTATGCTGACAACAAGCGCCTCGGCTACACCGTCACCGTCAATGGCAAGCCGGTGGAGAAAGCCGTGGGCAACGATGGCTACCTGGCCATCAGCCGCCGCTGGAAGAAGGGCGACCGCATCGAACTTGCCCTCGACATGCAGCCACGCACCGTGAAGGCCCACTCCCAAGTAGCTGCCGACCGTGGCCGTCTGGCCATTGAGCGGGGTCCCATCGTCTATTGTGCCGAGTGGCCCGACAACGATTTCGACATCATGACCCTCCTGCTCAACCGCGAGCCGAAGTTCGAGGAGGTGCGCCGCGACGACATGCTTCATGGCATCACCCAACTGAAGACCCAGGCACAGACCCTGAACTACGACGGGCAGGGACGCTTGCAGGCCAAGGATGTCACCCTCACCCTCATCCCCTACTATGCTTGGGCACACCGTGGAAGCGGCAAGATGTCCGTATGGCTGCCCGCCAACATCAGCGCTACCCGTCCGGGAGTACCTCCCACCGCCGCATCACAGAGCAAGGTGGATGCATCCATCCGCACTTCAGCCCTCAGCAGCATCAACGACGGACTGCTGCCACAGCACAGCAACGACCGCGCCGTGCCCTACTACCACACATGGCCCAAACAGGCTGGCACAGAGTGGCTCACCTACACCTTCCCCAAGGCAATGAAGGTATCGGCCTGCACCCTCTATTGGTTCGACGATGGTCCGTGGGGCGGATGCCGCATCCCCAAGGCATGGCGCATCCTTTATAAGAACGAACGTGGTGAATGGGTGCCGGTGAAGAACCTCACCCCCTATCCCTGTTCAAAGAACGAGACCAACACCGTACAGTTCGCCCCCGTCAGCACCACCGCCCTCAAGCTGGAGATTGACCAACCCGACGAACACTCCATCGGAGTCTATGAGTGGGAGGTGAAGTAAACCCGAAAGATACGGACGTTGAGCCCGAAAGATACGGATGTCAGGCGCGGAAGATACGGTTCTTCCGTGTTTGACATCCGTATCTTCATAGTCCATCTGCTGATTTTCATACTCCATACGCTGACTTTCATAGTCCATCCGCTGACTTTCATAGTCAAGGTTTAAAGCTATAATCTATACCTTGATACTATACTCGTCGCGTCCTTACACAATATTCGTTACGCCCTCATACTATATAGTATCCGTCCGAACCGAGTTAACACCGTTCGCCAACCAAGCAAACACGGTTTGCCAACGGAGTTAACAGTCCCCTACACCCTAAACCATACTCCTTAAACCATCATTCACAGCCTTCACAGTGGGATAACGCACTGGCCATCATCCGCTTATTGTGAAGGGAAGCACCTTTCACACCCTTCACAGCCTTCACGCAACGCCCCATTTGGCAACCTTTTCAGAAAATCTTATGCATCAAATGTTGCATCGCGCAATTTTCATATGTATCATTTGTTGCATGGCAGAAGAAAAACGACCTTGAACCTTAAACTTAGAACTTTGAACCTTGTCCCTTCCAATTTTTAACTTTTAATTTTTAACTTTTAATTTGCAAGGCAACAACCACCTCCCTGCACTCCTTCCAAAAGATATTCGTTCAAAGAAATAAGCCAAGACAGCCTGCGCTTAGGAAAGAAGTTCATTATCACTCGTGATTGCCCCCATCCCTTCGCGTTTGTAACGCGGAAGACAGATACAAAACCAACAAGAGGTGCACATCCCAATGGAGTGCACCTCTTGTTATATTACATGTAAAAATCTTTCCCTCTCTTTTGTCAAGAAACAGAAAAACAGCAGTTCCACTCTTCCCTCACTTCAGGAGTGAACGGACTTCATTCCCGGAGTGAAGTCCATCCACAGACAGGCTGATGTTCAACCATTTACCCTCTACATGAAAAAAATCGTCTGTTTTCATTCGAACAAAATTTTCGCCCCATATATCGCATTCTCAGAGCCTCTGTTTTGCATAAATATACAGTGGGCGTATATTTATACATTTTCCGAGTGAAATAATTGTGCAAAAATCGCCTTTTCCCTACCCCTTAGCCGCTAAGGTGTCGAGAGGTCAGCCGCTGACCTCTCGAGAGGAGACGGGCTAACTGCCAGACACCTTAGCCGCTGACCACTTGAGAGGTTAGCGGCTGACCACTCGGGGGCTTGCCTCATCCTCCAACCTTCGTATCGCATAAATATGCAAAAAAGCGCCCATTATGAAGTATTCTCCTCTGATGAAATAGAGACGAAACAGAAATGCGGGATTTATTACCAATGGATGTAAAGAATGAAGAATGAAGAGTTTTAGCCACTTCTGCTATTTGAGATTTCATTCTTCGCCCTTCTCACACGCCTCTGCATCCTGTTGCAGCTGGCGGGCAAGGGCTTCACGGCTGTCAAACTTCTGCTCACCCCGGATGCGGCGGAGGAACTCTACGCGCAACAACTGGCCATACAAGTCGCCTGTGAAGTGAAAAAGATGCACCTCGATGGTGCGATGGGTGTCGTCGTCGATGGTGGGACGACAACCAATGTTGAGCATACCTTTATATATATGTTCACCCACGCGTACACGCACGGTATAAACTCCGTCGGCAGGAATGAGCTTGCACGAATCGGTCACCTGCAAGTTGGCCGTGGGGAATCCCAAGGTGCGGCCTATCTGTTGGCCGACAGTGACACGGCCTTCCAAGGAGTAGGTATAGCCCAGGCAACGGGCCGCCTTGTCCACCTCGCCCGCATCCAAAAGGGCTCGGACTGCTGAAGAGCTCACCTTGGCCCCGTCCATCAGAAAAGCATCGGCACGCACCACCTCGATGCCCATTTCCTGACCATAGCGCACATAATCGTCGAATCCCTCGGCGCGGTTATGTCCGAAGCGGTGGTCGTAGCCGATGACCAGCGTACGCACCTGCAGCTGGTCGCGCAACACCTGTTGCATAAACTCTCGGGCAGAAAGGGCGGCCAACCCGGCAGTGAAGGGCAACGCCACACAAGCATCCACACCGGTGGAGGCCAGAAGCGAGCACTTCTCCCCGAAGGTGGAAAGAAGGCGGGGCTGATAGCTTGCCTGCATCACCCTACGCGGATGCTGGGGAAAGGTTATCAGCAGGGAAGAGAGACCGCGCTCCTGAGCAGCCTCGCACACCTGACGGATGAGGAAACGATGCCCACCGTGCACCCCATCGAAGAAGCCGATGGTTGCCACCGAAGGGGGCAAAGGCGAAGCCTGCAAAAGCGACAAGTCGGTAATGAGTCTCATATTCACGCCTCTTTGTCCAACAAATGACCAAACAACTTGCGCCAATCCTCACCAGGGAGGGGCTGATAGGCGTAGAAGCCCAACTGGCGGGCCGTGGCACAATTGGCCATCGAATCGTCAATGAACAGGGTCTCCTCGGGACGAATGCCCGTCTCGGCAATCACCGTACGGAAGATGTCGGCCCCCGGCTTCACCTGATGAAGTTCATAGGAAAGGAAGATGCGGTCGAAATAGTCCTCCACCTGCCACCCCTTATGGGGGAAGAAACGGGTGACGGCATGGTGCCAATGCGGCTCGTTGGTGTTGCTCAACAGATAGACGGAGTAATGCTTCCGCAACTCCACCAACGCCTCCAGTTTCCACACAGGAATATCCACCAGGAAAAGATTCCATGCCTGCCAAATGACCTCATCGGGCACAATGCACCCGGTCATGCGCCGCACCTGGGCACAAAAGCGTTGGGGAGAGATGGTGCCATCCTCCAACTGGCCGAAAATGCCTTGCTGGCTATAGGCGTCAATCATGCCTGCTGCCTGAAGAAAGCCCAAGCCATCAAAGGCTTTGAGGCAACGCACCCTGTCCAAGTTGACAAGCACACCGCCAAAATCGAATATCAGATTCTTTATCTGCTTGTGAATATCCATATCTTAATCATCTATATAAACGCCTGCAAAGGTAGCCATTTTAGTTGACACCGTGAAGAAGCGACACAAGAAAACCGCCGTAAAGGGCATAAAACCCCTCTTTTTAGTTCCCTTTTGACAAATTACCCTGCAAAAAAATGGCCAATTGTTTGCATATCTCGCCAATAACCCGTACCTTTGCAGAGCAAATCCTGACAGACGGATTATGCATGGGCTTTTAGCTCAGTTGGTTAGAGCAACAGACTCATAATCTGGAGGTCCTTGGTTCAAGCCCAAGATGGCCCACTGAAGGAAACCGATATCGGTTTCCTTTTTTTTGTATTTGGACTTTCACAACGGAAAACTAATGGGTCAATGTGGATTAATGTGCCAATGTGCCAATAACCATGCGGCACCATACATTGACACATTGACACATTAGCACATTGGCATATTAAAATTCTGTGTCTCTGTGTTCAATAAAAACGTTTCGCAGAATAGCTACTTTCATTAAGGTTATCTCTCCCTCGTTCAATTGTTTGCACCGGCTATGCCGACCGCAAACACGAGGTCGATGGGTCTCTGCGAGACGCCAATGGTCCTACCCGTAGGGGCAGACCTATGTGTCTGCCCAAATGAACTCGTTTACCAATATCGGGCGAACCTATATGTTCGCCCCTACGGGATGCATGATGCAAAACATTTGGACTTTATCTCCATAAATTCTACTTGCGAAAGTTGAATTTCATTTAAGTTTTGCGCTTCTATTTGGAACACTTCTAATTAATTTTTGCATTTATTTGGCATTTTATTTGGAATAAATCTATGTTAATCGTATCTTTGCAGCGATTTTAAGGTAGGTTCTTAACAAAAAAAATGAAACATCAGAGAAGGTACATTGTCATTTCCTTATTCCTGTTGACACTGTTTGTGGCTTATCAGGCGAGCATCATGCATTTCTCGCACATCCACTACATCAACGGTGTAATGATTGTACACTCGCACCCCTCTACCGACAGCCAACACACGCATACCGAAGGACAGGCCCTTACCTTGGCGCACATCTCGCACTGGTCGGGCACAGAGCCTACTATTTTTGCCTTGGACGAGGTAATCTTCGAGGTATCCGATGTGTTGGAATGCAAGCGCGAATCATCTTTCCTGACGGACAAGCACGCGCATTGCATCAGCTTGCGTGCTCCGCCTTTTTGTTGATACAATTCTTATTAGAGGGCATATTATAAGAGTCCTCAAACCAACCATTTATTCAGAACATAGAGATACAAAGACACGGACATTCTTCGCCTGCATGATTATCAGCGAAGAATCTCTCTGTGGCTATACATCTCTGCGTTCTATAACTAAATCAACAAAATAACATATAATGCAGAAATATATTTTGACGCTTGCACTCATGATAATGGGTGCAACATCTTACGTGTGTGCCACGGAGCCAACCAATGTAAAAAAAGTGAATCACGGAAATGTCATTCATGGACATGTAATTGAAAAAGATACAGAAGAGTTTCTACCATACGCCACCATATTGATTGTAGAAACGGGTAAAGGAACCATAAGCGATGAATCAGGGCACTTTACCTTTGAAAAACTCCCAGAAGGAGAGTACACCCTCCGTGTACAACTTTTAGGATTCAACACCGAAGAGAAAAAAGTGACCGTAAGCAAAGATTACGTCACTGACGTACATATTGCATTGGTTGAGAGCCACACAGCATTGGAAGATGTGGTGGTGAGTGCCAGCCGAAACGAAGTAAGTCGTAAAGAGGCCCCGGTGGTGGTAAACGTGATAAGCACCAAACTCTTCGAAACGGTGAACTCTACCGACTTGGCCAAGACACTCAACTACCAGTCAGGTCTCCGTGTGGAGAACAGTTGCCAGAATTGTGCCTTCCCCCAAGTACGCATCAACGGACTGGAAGGTCCTTATTCACAGATACTCATCAACAGCCGCCCCATCATCAGCGCCCTCTCAGGAGTATATGGATTGGAGCAAATCCCGACCAATATGATTGAGCGCGTGGAGGTGGTGCGCGGTGGAGGTTCGGCCCTCTTCGGAGCCAACGCCGTAGGCGGTACCATCAACATCATCACGAAAGACCCAGTCAGCAACTCTTTCCAGATATCCAACACCATGTCGAACATCGGAGGAGACACATGGGAACAATATATGGGAGCCAATGGCTCCCTTGTATCAAAGGACAATGTATATGGTATTGCCTTCTATCAGAGCTACCGCAACCGCAATGCACACGATGTGGATGGCGACGGTTTTTCTGAAATCGGCAAGCTGAACATGAACACCTTTGGACTCCGTGCCTACTACCGACCGACACAATTCAGCCGGGTGAACATTGAATACCACACCACCAACGAGTTCCGCCGTGGAGGAAACAAGTTCGACCTTGAGCCCTTTGAGTCAGACATCACCGAACAAACCAAACACATCATCAACAGTGGCGGACTCACATACGACCTCTTCTGGAAGGAATATAAGCATAAGGTTTCGTTCTACACATCGGCCCAGCATGTGGACAGAAACAGCTACTACGGTGCGCAACAAGATCCGAATGCGTACGGAAAGACGGACGACCTGACCTTTGTAGGTGGTGGTATGTATGTAGGGAATTTCAATAAAGCTCTCTTTGCACCTGCAACCTTCACGGCCGGATTGGAGTACCAGCACAACCAGATGCACGACATCATGGCCGGCTATGGACGCGACCTTGAACAGAAAGTACAGATTGCCAGCGCCTTTTTCCAGAATGAGTGGAAGATGAATGACTTCACCCTTTTGGCCGGTTTCCGCTTGGACGATCACAATCTGATTGAAAATCTGATTATCAGTCCTCGCGCCAACCTGCTCTACAAGCCCAACGACACCTTCCAGGGACGTGTAACGTGGTCAACGGGTTTCCGTGCTCCACAAGCCTATGACGAAGACTTGCACATCACCGCCGTGGGTGGCGAAGGAGTACTCATCAATCAAGCAGAGGGATTGAAACCCGAAAAGTCGAATAGCTTCAGTGGTTCGGTAGACGTGAGCGGACAGATAGGACATTTCCAGACAAACTTGTTGATAGAAGGTTTCTACACCTCACTGAAGGATGTTTTCTACCTTCAGAATGTGGGCGAGGATGCACAAGGGAATACCCTACAAGAACGCCGCAATGGTTCGGGAGCCAAAGTATATGGAGTAAACATCGACGGAAAGATTGCTCACGGGCGCGATGCCTCCCTGCAAGTAGGTTTCACCGTCCAACGTAGCCGATACGATGAGTTGACTTCGTGGAGCGAAGACACAAGCGTAGGCGCCACTAAAAATATGCCCCGCACGCCGGATTGCTACGGCTATTTCACCTTCACGGCCTCACCGTTCAAGAATTTTGATTTCTCTCTATCGGGTGTCTACACCGGCCGTATGCACGTACCCCACTTTGCACCGACGGATGAGATTCCTACCGATTTCCCCTATGCCTACATCACCCAAGACGAATTGGTGCACACGCCCGACTTCTTTGATTTCAACGCAAAGATGAACTATACGTTTGTTTTGGACGAACACCTGAAAATTCAGTTGAACGGTGGTGTACAAAACATTTTCAATGCCTTCCAAAAGGATTTGGACAAGGGTACTTATCGCGACTCGGGTTACTTCTACGGCCCTACCCAACCAAGGACCATCTTTGTCGGCATCAAGTTGTTTAATTGAGATTAAAGGGAGGTTCTATAAATTATTTTTTTACGTTTATTCAGGTTGGTTCGCTACTTGGATGCTTTGCTCATCTTTTTGGTCTTTTTCTTCTTATCTTCTTGATACGTAGCTCGCTACGCATCTTCACAGATAAGAAGAAAAATTCTCAAAAATCCGAAGCAAATCCTCGCAAGCTAATTTATAGAACCTCCCTAAACTTTGAACATATCCTCCCTCTGCAAGAAAAAAAATTGCCACACAAAACTTTCGCAAGTAAATTTTGTAAAAATTCCCATATTATTTGTATCTTTGCGGCAAAGATTCATCATGGCCAGAAAAGAGATTTCTCCCGAGACAATTGCCTTTATAGAGGCTCATGCAGAGGACAATGTGCAAGTGTTGGCATTGCAAGCTGCTCGCTACCCCAAAGTGAGCATGGGCTTTGCCATTACCCAAATAGCCGCCCGACAGACGGCTCGTGCCAAACTGCCCTCGTGGTGGAAGGTGGACGGCATACGCTATCCGCACCACTTGTCGATGGAGCAATGCTCGTCGGAAGTGACGGCCCGATACAAGGCTACACTGATACCCGAAGAGTTGAAGAAGGGCGCATTGACAGACCTTTCCGGTGGCTTTGGAGTGGATTTTGCCTGTATGGCCGAAGGGTTCAGTGAAGCAACCTACGTAGAGCGCCAAGAGGAGCTGTGCACGTTGGCTTCGCACAACCTTCCCCTTTTGGGATTGCCTCATGCACAGGTAGTAAATGCCGACTCGGCGAAGCACCTGAGCAACATGCCCCGCCAGGCGGTCATCTTCATCGACCCCGCCCGACGCGACTTGAAAGGACGCAAGACGGTGCTTATCGGCGATTGCGAGCCGAATATCACGCTTTTGCACGAGCAACTCCTCCAAAAGGCCGAACGGGTGATTGTCAAGTTATCGCCCATGCTCGATATCAGTCAGGCGCTTGAGCAACTTCCCCATGTGCGCGAGGTACACGTGGTGTCGGTTGGCAACGAGTGCAAAGAGTTGGTTCTTGTCATGGAGGCTTCAGCCCATTCGGCCAATGCACGCATCGTCTGCATCAACTTGCCGGCAACAGTGCCCGAGGTGTGGCCATCAGCCTTCAGCTTCACCCGCCAGGAGGAGGAAGAGGCTGCCTGCACGATAGCTTCGGAGATAAAGGGTTACCTGTACGAGCCCAACAGTGTGATGCTGAAAGCCGGTGCTTTCCGCACCATCGCCATGCAATACGGTGTGGAGAAACTTCATCCCAACAGCCACCTATACACAAGCGACCTGCTGGTGGAGGACTTCCCCGGACGCCATTTTCAGGTAATCACCCACGGCGGATTCAGCAAGCGTGAGATAAAAACTTTTCTCTCGTCTGTAAAAAAAGCGAACCTCACTGTGCGCAACTTCCCCAATAGCGTGGCCGACCTCCGCAAACGGTTGAAACTGGCTGAAGGAGGTGACGATTACCTCTTCGCCACCACGTTGAAGGACGAGGAGAAGCAGTGGATACTTTGCAAGAAGGTGTAATTGAGTTATGAGTTTTGAGTTATGAGTTTTGAGTGGCCATGCGGCACTGGAACTTAGAACTCAAAACTTAGAACTCAGAACTCAAAACTCAGAACTCAGAACTCAAAATATGATAGATGCATTATTACTTATCGGCGGATTGCTGCTCATCCTTTGGGGAGCCAATGCCTTGACGGATGGTGCGGCTTCGGTGGCCAAACGATTCAACATTTCGAACTTGGTTATTGGATTGACCATCGTAGCCTTCGGCACATCGGCACCCGAGTTTGTCATCAGTTTCCTTTCATCGCTCAACGGCAGTGCTGAACTTTCTATTGGAAACGTGGTGGGAAGCAACCTGTTCAATACCCTGATGATTGTGGGATGTACGGCGATAGTGGCTCCTATACCAGTAGGCAAAGGGACCTTGGCCAAGGAGATACCTCTGTGCGTGTTGGCCGCACTCATGCTCTTTGTCTGTGCCAACGACATTTTGTTGGATGGAAGTTCGGCAAACATCATCAGCCGCACGGACGGATTGGTGTTGCTCGGTTTCTTTGCCATCTTCATGGGATACACCTTTGCCATTGCCAAGAAAGGGGACGACAGCGAGGAGGGTGAAATCAAGAGTTTCCCCGTATGGAAATCTATCCTCTTCATCCTGTTGGGATTGGGAGCACTCATCGGTGGCGGACAACTGTTTGTCAACGGTGCATCGGGCATTGCCCGCTCGTTGGGAGTGAGCGAATCCATCATCGGCCTTACCTTAGTGGCCGGAGGTACTTCGCTTCCCGAATTGGCCACATCGGTATCGGCCGCCTTGAAAAAGAATCCGGGCATTGCCATCGGCAACGTCATCGGTAGCAACTTGTTCAATGCCTTTGCCGTGTTGGGGGCCAGCGCCACCATCAACGACCTTCCCTTGGGAGGAATCACCAACTTCGACTTCATGACCCTCATCACCGCCAGCATACTCCTTTGGGTAGCAGGTTTCTTTGTGGGTAAACGCACGATAACACGTCCCGAAGGCATCTTCCTGGTGCTCTGCTATGTAGGATACACCACCTACCTGATAATGCAACAATAGAAGAGGGCAAACCCTAACCGACGCTTAAG
>JAFWXS010000139.1 GCA_017517925.1 Bacteroidaceae bacterium
ACCGACCCCAAGCGTCTCCTCATCGGTGACGACGAGCACGGCTGGGACGACGAAGGCGTATTCAACTTCGAGGGTGGCTGCTACGCAAAGGTTATCAACCTCGACAAGGAGTCTGAGCCTGACATCTTCAACGCTATCAAGCGCGACGCTCTCCTCGAGAACGTAACCGTAGCTGCTGACGGCAAGATCGACTTCGCAGATAAGAGCGTTACCGAGAACACTCGTGTATCATATCCTATCTACCACATCGACAACATCGTGAAGCCCGTTTCTAAGGCAGGTCCCGCAAAGAAGGTTATCTTCCTCTCTGCTGACGCCTTCGGTGTGCTTCCTCCCGTATCTATCCTGAACCCCGCCCAGACACAGTACTACTTCCTCTCTGGCTTCACCGCTAAGTTGGCAGGTACAGAGCGCGGTATCACCGAGCCCACACCTACCTTCTCTGCTTGCTTCGGTGCTGCCTTCTTGAGCTTGCATCCCACAAAGTACGGTGAGGAGTTGGTGAAGAAGATGGAAGCCAACGGTGCTACAGCATACCTCGTTAACACAGGTTGGAACGGTACCGGCAAGCGTATCTCTATCAAGGATACACGTGGTATCATCGATGCTATCCTCGACGGCTCTATCGACAAGGCTCCTACAAAGGTAATCCCCTACTTCGACTTCGTAGTGCCCACAGAGCTCCCCGGTGTTGATACCAACATCCTCGATCCTCGCGACACTTACGCTGACGCTGCTCAGTGGGAAGAGAAGGCTAAGGATCTCGCTGGCCGCTTCATCAAGAACTTCGCTAAGTTCACAGGCAACGAGGCCGGTAAGGCTCTTGTAGCTGCTGGCCCCAAGCTCTAATAAACAAAATTAGTTATTAGATTATAAAAGACAAGGGCAACTTGGTCAAACAAGTTGCCCTTGTTGTTTTGTTAGATGTTAGAAATAAAACCTACGATGAGCAGACCCTTACGATTTATCACTGTCATCCTCTACATCCTTGTAGCCACCTACGGATGCTTCAGTTCATGGCTGTATGGCACCCGTTTCTTCCTCTACTTCACTAACCTGGGCAATCTCTACTGCCTCGGGCTGATGGTGAACGAACTGGTGCGTCTCATCCGCCGTAAGCCTATTTCCCTACCGTTGATGCAGTGGGAGTTCGGAGGCCTCATCTCTATCCTTGTCATCGGTGCCGTATACAACTTCCTCCTCGGCGACCCCACCTCGGCAGCCTATTGGGCAAACAAACCCAGCGTATGCCTGCACCTCATCACCCCCATCCTCTACGCCATCTACTTCCTCGCCACGCGCCCTGTGCGTAAGGTTACCGTAGGAGGCATCCAATGCAGCATCCTCTTACCTTATTTATATATAGCGTTCATCTACTCGCGCCATCTTATCACGGGCGACCAGTGGTTTCCCTACTTCTTCCTCGACATCAATCGTATCGGATGGATTGGGGCTTTCTGCTGGGTCATTGCCCTTACCATCATATTTGTCCTCACAGGCATTATCTTCATCTATTTAGGAAAGAGAAGGAGCAGGGTAGGGAAGCGTTGAATTTTGATAACACGAATACATTACAATAACCTATGAAAAGAGTATACGATTTCCTGAAAGAGGCCAAGGTGTATTACCTCGCCACAATGGACGGCGACCAGGCCCGTGTACGTCCGTTCGGTACCATCAATCTGTTTGATGGAAAACTCTACATCATGACCAAGAATGGTAAGAAGGTGTCCGACCAGATGAAGGCCAACCCCAAGGTAGAGCTTACTGCCATGCGTGGCGAAGACTGGATACGCATCACCTGCGAGGCTTACCTCGATACCAATCACGAGGCCGTAGTGAGCATGGTGGATGCCCATCCCCACCTCGCCCAGTTCTACCGTGCCGACGACCCCGACACCGAGGTCTTCTACCTTGCCAATGCCACGGCCATCATCTTCAGCACTACGCCCGAGCCGTTGACCATTCAGTGGTAACATGTACATGAGGAGGGTATATGGTATCGTATTGGCATTGGTGCTGGCACTATGTAGCACCGATGCGCAGGCGCAGAACTACAAGAGCAAGCAGGTGAAACTGCCTGTCGACTTGTACAAAGGCGACACCATCCCTGTCGTATACCTCCCCAATGTATATATCTACAAGCCCCCCACCTTTGAAAGCCGCCGCAAAGAACGCTTCTACTGGCGCAATGTGCGCGATGTGAAGAAGACCCTCCCCATCGCCCGCGAGGTACGCGGCATCATCGTAGAGACCTACGAGTATCTGCTCACCATCCCCGATGAGAAGGCACGCGAGCGACATCTCGCAGCCGTAGAGAAGGGAATGCTCGAACAGTATACTCCACAGATGAAGAAGCTGACCTTCCGCCAGGGAAAGATGCTCATCAAGCTCATCGACCGCGAATGCGACCAGACGGGCTACGAGCTCATCAAGGTCTTCATGGGTAGCTTCAAGGCCAACTTCTACCAAACCTTTGCCGCCCTCTTCGGAGCCAGCCTCAAGAAGGAATATGACCCCGAGGTCGAGGATGCCGAGCTGGAGGAGATTATCTTCTGGATAGACAACGGGGCGCTATGATAGGCTCATAGCGCTTCAGAATCCATTCTATCGGAGGAAAAATCTCTTTGTCTGATTTTTTTTATTGCAGCGCTCCGATAATTTTATCAGACGGCTCTGGCAGAATTGTAGGTTTCGTCTGATTTCGTCACTGTAATGGATTCATGGGTGTTCGGCTTTGTGCGCTGGGTAAAAAAAAGCCTCCGAATGATTGGGGATATAGCGAGAAAAGGCGTAATTTTGCACCCGAAAACGAAAATCCGATATAATCATAAAGATAAGAAAAAGAACATGGCACTGCAATGTGGAATCGTGGGACTGCCCAACGTGGGCAAGTCGACCCTCTTCAACTGTTTGTCGAACGCCAAGGCGCAGGCGGCAAACTTCCCCTTCTGTACTATCGAGCCCAACGTGGGCGTCATCACCGTACCCGACGAGCGGCTCACCAAGCTGGCCGAGCTGGTGCACCCGGGGCGCATAGTGCCCACCACGGTGGAGATTGTGGACATTGCAGGACTCGTGAAGGGCGCGAGCAAGGGCGAGGGACTGGGTAATAAGTTCCTGGCGAACATCCGCGAGACGGATGCAATCATCCATGTGCTGCGCTGCTTCGATGACGACAACGTGACCCACGTGGACGGCTCCGTGGATCCCGTGCGCGACAAGGAGATTATCGATGCCGAGCTGCAAATCAAGGACCTCGAGACCATAGAACAGCGCATCCAGAAGGTGCAGAAGCAGGCTACCACGGGTGGCGACAAGCAGGCCAAGCTGCAATACGAGGTGCTGTGCAAGTACCGCGATGCCTTGGTGCAGGGCAAGTCGGCACGCAGCGTATCGTTCGACACCAAGGACGAGCAGAAGGCTGCCAAGGAGCTGTTCCTGCTCACCTCAAAGCCCGTGCTCTACGTATGTAATGTCGATGAGGGCAGTGCCATCAATGGCAACAAGTATGTAGACATGGTGCGCGAGGCCATCAAGGAGGAGAATGCCGAACTGCTCATCGTAGCAGCCAAGACTGAGGCCGACATTGCTGAGCTGGACACCTACGAGGACCGTCAGATGTTCCTTGCCGAGGTCGGCTTGGAGGAGTCGGGCGTGGCACGCCTCATCAAGTCGGCCTACGCACTGCTCAACCTTGAGACATTCATCACTGCCGGTGAGATGGAGGTGAAGGCATGGACCTACCACAAGGGCTGGAAGGCTCCCCAGTGTGCCGGAGTCATCCATACCGACTTCGAGAAGGGCTTCATCCGTGCCGAGGTGATCAAGTACGACGACTACATCAAGTATGGCTCTGAGGCTGCCGTGCGCGAGGCAGGCAAACTATCTGTCGAAGGCAAGGAGTATATCGTGCAGGACGGCGACATCATGCACTTTAGGTTTAACGTGTAAAGGGGACCCACCCCATCCCTCCCTGTAAGGGAGGGGCTCAGAGTCCATTAAAAATAATCATCATAAACATTTTAAACAAGTGACCTACATAGCAGCGATGCTCGAGTTCCCTCCCTACAGGGAGGGATAGGGTGGGTCTCTCTCTTACCTATGATTACCTGGAATCCCCCCATCGGCATTGGTCCCCTGCGCTTCTACGCCCTTTTTTGGGTGTTGGGCTTGGCAGGTGCCTATTTTGTAGTACAGAAACTCTACAAGGACCAGAAGATTAAGGACGAGCTCTTCGAACCCCTGTTCTTCTACTGCTTCTTCGGCATCTTGCTCGGTGCCCGCTTGGGTCACTGCATCTTCTACGAGCCCGCCTACTATTTTCACGACTTTCCCCGCTTCCTCGAGATGTGGCTTCCCATCCGCTTTACTCCTACGGGTGTGCGCCTCATCGGCTATCAGGGACTGGCCAGTCACGGCGGCACATTGGGCCTTATGATAGCCCTATGGCTCTATGTGCGCAAGTATAAGATACCCTTGTGGACGGTACTCGATAACATCGCCATCGCCACTCCCGTGACTGCTTGCTGCATACGTCTGGGCAATCTGATGAACTCCGAGATTATAGGCCGCCCCACCGGTGGCGACTGGGGATTCATCTTCACGCAGGTCGATATGCTGCCGCGCCATCCGGCACAGCTCTACGAGGCTATCGCCTATGCTGTGTTCGGTCTCGTCAGTTGGTATCTCTACAAGCGTATGCCGCGCAAGGTGGGCACGGGTTTCTTCTTCGGTTATTGCCTCACCACCATCTTCACCTTCCGCTTCTTCGTGGAGTTCTGCAAGGAGGTACAGTCAGATTTCGAGGTGGGTATGCCGCTTGATATGGGTCAGCTCCTCAGCATCCCCTTCGTGGTGCTCGGCGTGTGGTGCATGGTAAATAGCTTCAAAACCAAAGGTTTGGTGAAGAAAAGATAGCACATACATAGCGTATGTAAAGAGAAGAAGAGGATGTGCCCGGCACATCCTCTTCTTGTTGGTAGCAGGGCAAGGTGTCAGTTGTGCAACATCAGCCTATTGCCGTTGAGCGAGGTGCGGTAGCGGTAGAGGGGGCGGCTGTCGCCCGTCTTGGGCACTCCGCTATTGTTGAGGTCGTAGATGTTGTGGCATTTAGGACAGGTTGCTGTCCCTTCAGTGTTGATGCTCAATGGCGATGAGGCCCTGTCGCAATGGGGGCATCCAAGGTCGTAAGCGTAGTACTCCCCATCTCCGAAGTATGGCTTGCCGATGATGAGACCAGCCAGACCGAAACTGAACACATGGCTGTGCACCTCGGTATAAGGGAACGTCTGTTCGCGACCATCGGGTTCTTTCACCTTGTATCCGTCTTTAGCTGGGGTAGGGCGCACAGCGAGGAAGTAGCCCGAGGTCTGCACCTTATTGAAGGGCGACCCCGAGATGTCGCACGAGAAAGATACGGGATATTTGTTGCTGAACACCTCGTAGGAGCGGCTGCAGGCCGCTCCTACGAGAATCAGAAGGAATGCTATCGCTTTTTTCATGTACTGACTTATCGGTTACACTCGGCCTCAATCTCCTCTGTGGTGCAGGGCTTGTTGGGACCAAGGTGACGTGAGCCGTCGGCAGTGATGAGGTAGTCCTCCTCGTTGCGGATGCCGCCAAAGTCCTTCCATGCGTCGAGCTTGTCGTAGCAGATGAAGTCGGTAAACTGCTTCTCGGCACGCCACTTGTCGATGAGTTCGGGGATAAAGTAGATACCCGGCTCAATGGTAAAGACAAAGCCCGGTTCGAGAGTGCGGGCAAGGCGCAGCGACTTGAAGCCAAACTGGGTGCTCTTGGGCTGACCGTCGTAGCCGACGTATACCTCGCCGAGGTTCTCCATATCGTGTACATCGAGCCCCATCATGTGACCCAAGCCGTGAGGCATGAAGAGGGCATAAGCACCCACATTGGCTGCCTCGGCGGGGTCGCCCTTGAGGAGTCCGAGCTCCTTCATACCCTTGCATATCTCGGTGACGGCCATCATGTGTACCTCGCGGTAGGTGATGCCGGGGCGCAAGGCCGCTACGGCAGTGCGGTAGGCACGGAGGTTGATATCGTATACGGTCTTTTGACGCTCGGTGAAGCGACCCGATACGGGCATGGTGGAGGTAAGGTCACCGGCATAGTGCATGGTGTTCTCGGCACCGGCATCGAGGAGGAAGAGCTGGCCCTCCTTCAATACGTTGCTGTGACAATGGTTGTGAAGGGTCTGTCCGTTGATGGTAGCGATGACGGGGAATGAGAGGTCGCCCCCATGGCGCATGGCCACTTCGGTGACTGCTGCTGCCACCTCGCTCTCCTTGATGCCCGGACGAACGACGCGCATGGCGGTCTTGTGCATCTCCACACTCGTGGCGATGGCCTCTTCGATCTGTGCTATCTCCTCGGCACTCTTATAGTTGCGCTGATTGACAATGGCACGGATGAATGGTACCGATGAACCAGCGGCCAGTTCGGCAGGTTGTTTGCCGAGAAGTTCGGCAAGCCACAACTTGTGGTCGCCACGGTAGGGGGGTAGGTAGTGTATGGGCTGGCCCTTAGCGGCAGCGCGGTCGAGATAACTCTTCAGCTCGCTCATGGGGAGGGTCTCGCGGATGCCTACACGCTCGCTCTTCTCGCGGATGGTGGGCTGTATGCCCATCCAGATGATGCTGTCAATGGTGAGTTCATCGCCAAAGATAATCTCGCGGTCTTCATCAATGTCGATGATAGCGGCAAGGCCCGCATAGTCGGAACCGAAGAAGTATAGGAATGTAGAGTCCTGACGATAGTGATAGGTGTTGTCGGCATAGTTCATGCCACACTCGTCGTTGCCGAGGAAAAGCAACAGACCGCTCTTCAGCGTCTCTTTCAACTGCTGGCGGCGGCAGATGTAGGTTTCTTTTGCAAACATAATACTTAAGGTTTTTATAGTTTGTATTATTATTCGTTCTTTCCGGTCATTCTGTTGTATATACTGATATACTTCATGGCCACACTGTTCTCGCCGTATGTATTCGCAGCCTTGCGTGCCGCCTCACGACTCAATATATCGTATTCACCTTCGGTGAGGAGCCAATGTATGCCTGCGGCAAAGTCGGCCACATTCTTGTACTCTGCCACATAGCCATTGTGCAGATGGTCTATCATCTCGGGGATGCCGCCCACGTTGAACCCGATGCAAGGTACGCCACAGGCCATGGCTTCCAATACGGTATTGGGCAGATTGTCCTGCAATGAAGGGATGGCCAAGAGGTCTACAGCATTGTAAATCTCCACAATCCGCTTCTCATCGGCGATATAATTGAGCGGATATACCTCAAGGGGAAGTTCCTGATACATTGAGGGGGTGATGTCTTTACCAATGAGTACAACTCCCAGCCTCTCTTTCCACTCGGGATGTGTGGCTACAAGTTGCTTGAGTGCTTCTTTGAGGTAATGATACCCTTTGCGCTCGTCAGTAAACGTATGCGAACTGAATACAACCAACCGTTTGTCGAGAGGTAATCCTACGACTTCACGGGCCTGCTGCTTACTGCGCGGTCTGAACAGATTGCTGTTATATGTATTGGGGATGCACACAATCTTACGTCCTTGGAGAAGGCGGCTGTTCATCGCCATATTGCCTAACCATCGGCTGCAGGCCACAAATTGGATATTGGTTCCTTGCAACATAGTCGCTTTCCGCTCGAACACACGGTATGCCGTATCTTTATATTTGCGGCTATT
The DNA here is from genome assembly GCA_017517925.1 of Bacteroidaceae bacterium. Lineage (GTDB taxonomy): Bacteria > Bacteroidota > Bacteroidia > Bacteroidales > Bacteroidaceae > UBA1189. The sequence continues at coordinate 7,714 of JAFWXS010000139.1, forward strand.
GAGTTGCGGACAGTCGTGGCAGTGCTCCGTATAGTGGTCGCAATCATGAGCATAGTGGCATACTCCCGTGAAGGGCCACATATCGTGCAGTGTCCACACAATGGGCTTACCCGAAGTGATAATCTTCTCTACAGCGGGAAGCGAGAGCATGCCATCGTTTATCCAATGCAAGTGGATGACATCGGCTTGCTTGAACTCAGGTAACTCCGTGATGTCACCCCCCGAATGTCCCAAGTCAATGGCATAGATGCGGTTGCGGCGGAAGTGTGTGTGCAGCGCTACCGAAAGCCGTTCCCATAGCATGGTCAGCCGATTGGCGGCACTGCGCTCAGCCAAGACCGTGGTCACCTGCCCGGTACTTTTCCTGCGCACCAGCATCTTGGCCTTGATACCATTGTTCTTCAAGGCTTCGGTGAGTCGGTAGGCTGCAATGGCGGGACCTCCTTGCCGTTCAGTAGTGTTGATGATGAGTACACGCATGCTATCCTATCTTTTCTGCCACTTCGAACAGCGCTGCTGTCATATTGTTCCACGCATATTTTGCTTTCTCCTGAAGGATGCCCTCCCGATAGTCGGCTTCGCTACGGTTCTCCACAAAATCGACCAATGCATCGGCAATATCTGTAGCGTCGGGTTGGGTTACATAGCCCACCTTGCCGTGAGGGACAATCTCGGCCAATCCGCCTACATTGGTGACGAGCATGGGACGCTCAAAGTGGTAGGCAATCTGTGTGATACCACTCTGTGTGGCCGATTTATAGGGCTGTGCCACAAGGTCTGCTGCGGCGAAGAAATAGCGTACCTTATCGGCAGGTACAAACTCCTTGTACCATACGATGTGCTCGGCGAGCCCTAATTCACGCTCCAATTGCTCATATTTTTCGGCATTGCCGTAGAACTCACCCGCCACAATAAGCTTCACGCCTTTACCGCGCAGACGACTGTCGGCAAAGGCACGCAACAGCAGATCCAGTCCCTTATAATCACGAATCAGGCCAAAGAAAAGAATATATCTTGTGTCCGCATCAAGACCCAGCACACCGATAGCCTCCTCGCGAGTAACTTTGGCTCCGAAACTGTCATAAAGCGGATGCGGAGTAAGTGCAAGTGGCTTGGTGTCGTCAAATGCTTTGGCATCGGCCAGTACCGACTCGGACATAGCCACGTAGCCACCCACCGACTTTATCATATAGCGGGCAAACACGCGATCGCCGATACGCTTCTCGTGAGGTACCACATTGTCGAGCAGTGCCACAACCTTGATATGCTTGTCGCGACGGACAACACGTGCTATCGTCCCCAGGCAGGGAGCCATGAATGGCAACCAGAAACGTATCATCACCATATCGGGGCGCTGGCGACGAATCTCGCGACCTACCTTCAGCCAGTTCAGTGGATTCACCGAGTTGACTTTACGCACGATATTCAGCCCTTCGGGAACAGGTCCTTCGGCATACTGCGTCTTGCCCGGAAAAAGAAAGCTCGGGTACTGCAACGTAAAGGTATAGATAGTCACCTCATGCCCTTCGTTTATGAACTCGTGTGCCAGCCGTTCATTGAAGTCTGCTATGCCTCCTCTATATGGATAGGCCGGACCTACGATAATAATACGCTTCTTCATAGCATTTCTTGATTATAAGGTGCAAATATACAAAAAACAACAACACAAATCGCGTTAATTATGTAATATTGATTTTTTCTTGTAACTTTGTTGGCATCGTAGAACGATATTGAGATTAAATAACAAATTATAATACAAAAAGTACGTAAAGCTATGAAGACAAACTATGAAGTGCGCTATGCTGCACATCCCGAGGATGCGAAGAGTTATGATACCAAGCGTATCCGTCGCGATTTCCTTATCGAGAAGGTTTTTGCTGCCGATGAAGTGAATATGGTATACTCAATGTACGACCGTATGGTAGTGGGCGGCGCTATGCCCGTAAATGAGGCATTGAAGCTAGAGGCTATCGACCCGCTGAAGGCTCCCTTCTTCACTACACGTCGCGAGATAGGTATGTTCAACGTAGGTGGCCCCGGCATCGTGAAGGTGGGCGATGAGACCTACGAACTTGACTATAAGGAGGCACTCTACATCGGTTCGGGCGACCGTGACGTCCTCTTTGAGAGCAAGGATGCGCAGAACCCTGCCAAGTTCTACTTCAACTCTTGCACTGCACACCGTAACTATCCTAACAAGAAGGTGACCAAGGCCGATGCCGTAGTGGCTCACATGGGTTCGCTCGAAGGCTCCAACGACCGCAACATCAACAAGATGCTCGTAAACCAGGTGCTCCCCACCTGTCAGATTCAGATGGGTATGACCGAGCTTGCTCCCGGTAGCGTCTGGAACACCATGCCCGCTCACGTTCATAGTCGTCGTATGGAGGCCTACTTCTATTTCGAAGTACCCGAAGAGCATGCTGTATGTCACTTCATGGGCGAGGTTGACGAGACCCGTCACATCTGGATGAAGGGTGACCAGGCTGTATTGTCTCCCGAATGGTCAATCCACAGCGCTGCAGCCACACACAACTATACCTTCATCTGGGGTATGGGCGGCGAAAATCTCGACTATGGCGATCAAGATTTCTCTTTGATTACCGACTTGAAGTAAACACATAGAACTTATCATTTAAAACTCATAACGAAATGAACATGTTTTCATTAGAAGGCAAGAACGCCTGGATTACCGGCGCATCTTATGGTATCGGATTCAACATTGCCAAGGCTTTTGTAGGTGCAGGAATCAAGAACATTATCTTCAACGACATCAACGAAGAGGCCCTTGCCAGAGGCTTGGCCAACTACAAGGAGGCAGGCATCGAGAACGTACACGGCTACGTGTGCGACGTTACTGATGAAGTGGCTGTAAAGGAACTTGTAGACAAGATTCATGCTGAGGTAGGCCAGATTGATATCCTTGTTAACAATGCCGGCATCATCAAGCGCATCCCCATGCACGAGATGAAGCGCTCGGAGTTCCAGCAGGTAATCGATATCGACCTCGTTGGTCCGTTTATCTGCTCCAGCGCCGTTATTCCCGAGATGATGGAGCGTCGCGAAGGCAAGATCATCAACATCTGTTCTATGATGTCAGAGCTCGGCCGCGAGACCGTATCAGCCTATGCAGCAGCCAAGGGTGGCTTGAAGATGCTCACCCGTAACATCTGCTCTGAATATGGTGAATACAATATCCAATGCAATGGTATCGGTCCAGGTTATATCGCCACTCCGCAGACTGCCCCGCTCCGCGAGCCTCAAGCCGATGGCTCACGACATCCGTTCGATTCATTCATCTGTGCCAAGACTCCCGCAGGACGTTGGCTCGACCCCGAAGAGTTGGGTGGCCCCGCCGTATTCCTTGCCTCAAAGGCTTCAGATGCTGTAAATGGTCACATCCTCTATGTTGACGGCGGTATCTTGGCTTATATCGGTAAGCAACCTTAATATATATTGTTATGAAAAAGCTTATATACCTCGCTCTTGTCGTTTTATTGGCGTCTTGTGGCCCGAAGCCGGCAACCGACTTCACCGTCACGATAACCAACGACCAGGCTTTCGATCGTGAAGAGTTGGTAGAGGTACCTATCAGTGACGTTGCCAAGAAGGTGAAGCTTATCGACGAAGAGCAGTATATCATCCTCGATGCCGAGGGTAACCAAGTGCCTTATCAGATTACTTGGGATGACAACCTCTTGTTTCCCGCCATTGTAAAGGCTAATGCCAAAGCTGTATATACCATAGCTATTGGTGAGCCCATTGAAGTGGAGCCTCTTGTGTATGGCCGTCACTATCCCGAGCGTTTCGATGACATTGCTTGGGAGAACGACCGCACCGCTTACCGCACCTATGGACCTGCTCTGCAGCGTAGAGGTGAGCGCGCTTTCGGTTACGATGCTTGGGTAAAGCGTGTACCAGAGCTTGTAGTGGAGCAGCGCTATGCCAATGAACTGGATCCCGATACACAAGCCGAGATTGCCCGACTACGTAAGGCACGCAAATACGAAGAGGCCAACGAACTGTACAACTCCGTATCATACCACGTTGACCATGGCAACGGACTTGACTGTTACAAGGTAGGCCCCACCCTTGGCTGTGGCACAGCAGCACTCATGCAAGGTGATGCCATCCTCTATCCCTATTGCTGGAAGGAGCATGAGATCATGGAGAATGGTCCCTTGCGCTTTACTGTAAAGCTGGTGTACAACCCCTTTGTCGTGGGTAAGGACAGTGTGGTAGAGACTCGCATTATCTCTCTCGAGAAAGGCTCTCAACTCAACAAAACCGTTGTAAGCTATGCTGGACTTTCCAAAACTACTCCCGTAGCTACAGGTCTTGTTATCCATCCCGAGCATCCCACAGCCTACGTCCTCGAAAATGACAAAGGCTATATCGCTTATGCCGACCTCACAGACAACGTGAACAATGGCAATGGAGTCATCTACGTAGGTGCTGTGATGCCCAACAAGGTGAAAGAGGCCAAGACCGTGATATTCTCAGATAAGGAAGCTAAGGAACGTGGTGCATCAGGTCACGTGCTTGCCATCAGTAATTATAAGCCCAATACTGAATATACTTATTATTGGGGGTCAGGTTGGAGTAAATATGGTTTTGAGTCTATGGAGACTTGGACTGACTACCTTAATCATTACACGCTAAGTGTGCGTAATCCCTTGGCAATAACTTATTGAGGCTTATAGTCAATGTTTGAAAGCCCGCTGAAGAAGAATCCCTACCTGCAATCCATTGTGGAGAACCTGCCCGACACACCGGGCTGCTACCAGTATCTCAACAAGGAGGGCACGGTGATTTATGTGGGCAAGGCCAAGCATCTGAAGCGTCGCGTGAGCCAGTATTTCCAGAAGGAGCAGACGGGCAAGACGCGCGTTCTCGTCGGTCAAATCGCCGATATTCGCTACGTGGTGGTGAAGACCGAGGAGGATGCGCTGCTGCTCGAGAACAACCTCATCAAGAAGTACAAACCGCGCTACAACGTGCTGCTCAAGGACGACAAGACCTATCCTTCCATCTGCATCACGGGCGAGTATTTTCCCAAGGTGTTCAAGACGCGCAAGATTATCCGCAACGGATCGCAGTACTTCGGACCCTACAGCCACATGCCCACACTCAATGAGATACTCAATCTCATCAAGCAGCTATATACGGTGCGCACGTGTAACCTCGCGCTCACTCCCGAGAGTATACGCAGCGGCAAGTTCAAGCCTTGTCTCGACTACCACATCAAGCGCTGCAAGGCACCCTGCATCGCGCTGCAGAGCCGCGATGAATACATGGTGCAGATTGAGGAGATACGCCAAATCCTCCGGGGCAACACCAAGGAACTGAGCCGCGGACTGATGGACGAGATGCGCCGCTTGAGCGAGGAGATGCGCTTCGAGGAGGCCATGGAGGTGAAGCGCAAGTACGATGCCTTGGAGCGCTTCCGCGAGAAGAGCGAGGTGGTGAGCCACATCATCGACAACGTGGACGTATTCTCCATCGAGGAGGACGGCGACAGCGCCTTCATCAACTATCTGCACATCACCAACGGTGCCATCAACCAGGCCTTCACCTTTGAGTACAAGAAGAAGATGAATGAGACGAAGGAAGAACTCCTCGCCCTCGGCATCGTAGAAATGCGCGAGAGGTACAAGAGCCGTTCGCGCGAGATAGTCGTTCCCTTCTCCGTAGATATCGACCTCGAAGGCGTCACCTTCACCGTGCCTCAACGCAGCGATCGCAAGAAGCTGCTTGAGCTCTCCCAACTCAACGTGAAGCAATACAAGCTCGACCGCCTGAAACAGGCCGAGAAACTCAATCCCGAGCAGAAGAACACGCGCCTGCTCAAGGAGATACAGGAACATCTCAGGCTCGACCGCCTGCCCGCCCACATCGAGTGTTTCGACAACTCCAACATCTCGGGCACCGATGCCGTGGCGGCCTGCATCGTCTTCCGCATGGGCAAGCCCAGCAAGCAGGAGTACCGCAAATACAATATCAAGACCGTCGTAGGTCCCGACGACTACGCCTCGATGCGCGAAGTCGTGTACCGCCGCTACTCCCGCATGATAGCCGAGGAGACTCCTCTTCCCGACCTCATCATTGCCGACGGTGGCAAGGGACAGATGGAAGTCATCCGCGAGGTGGTGGAAGACACGCTCGGCCTGCATATCCCCATTGCCGGCCTGGCCAAGAACGATCGTCACCGTACAGCCGAACTCCTCTTCGGTTTCCCGGCGATGAGCATCGGGCTGAAGCAGCAGAGTGCGCTCTTCCATCTGCTCGAACGCATACAGGACGAGGTACACCGCTTTGCCATCACCTTCCACCGCGATAAGCGCAGCAAGCGACAGACTGCCTCGGCGCTCGATGACATCAAAGGCATCGGCCCCAAGACCAAGGAGGCCTTGCTCGCCCACTTCAAGAGCGTGAAACGCATCAAAGAAGCCCCTATTGAAGAGATAGAAGCGATAGTAGGCAAGGGTAAGGCAAAAGTCATCAAGGAAAGGTTGTGAGTGAATCTTCTCAGAAGGAATAACGTAGCTGTAATTGTATGTCTTCGCGGTGGTTGGCATCGATCATCGCAGCACCGCTTCCTATGGTATTACGATCAAAGTATCGGGTAGCACCAACTTTGGCTGCACCTGTAAAGCGTGGTGCTTTCTTGTGGCTATATTGAACGAACAGGTAACCACGCAATCCCGTACCGTAATACATCTGATAATTGTATGCGTAGAGTAGCCCCTGCTCATAACCATAAAGACGGGCTGTATAGTCGGCACAGAAAGCAGTGACCCCGGCCGAGAAACGCAAAGCATGACACCCCAAGGTAGGGGAATAGGTGGTCTGAGCACCAGCCATAACTCCCATAGAAAGCGTTTCAGCTTGTACAAAACACCCCTCAAGCAATGCCTGGCAAGTTAATGGTGGAGTAAGCGTACCGCTCCATTGCAGTCGCAGGCGGTGTGTCCATTCGTTGAGCAGACCACCATCGGGCAGGCGGTAACCATCGGCCACATCGCGCTGCTTCAGGCGGAACCGGTAGCGCAGCAGTATGCTATGACTGTCGTTTATGGTATAGCGGGTATTGACAATGCCATCCGTCCCGTACGATGGGGTAGAGACACGATAGCGAAGATAAGGGAAGTGGTAGCCGTCGGCATATGCTGTAATCTGTATCCGTCGGTAGGGTTGCCACTCGACACCGAGATATATGCCCTGTTCATTACGGATCTCCGATGAAGAGGAGAAGCTCTTGCTCTCCAATGCCCAGAAGTCGTGGGCGTAGTGGCGTTGCAATAAAGTGAGATGGAGGCCGTCTACAACCTTCAGCCGCAAGGTGTTGAGTGTGGCTATAGCCCCTTTCTTGTCTATGGCAGTCTCACCTACAATGCTCAGACGGTGATGATGCCAGGCATAGTCGACAGAAGCATTGAAGAAGTCGTGTCCCTGTGGAGCATAACGTTTATAGGCTTGCTCCGGTAATGCAAAGTTACGGTTGAAGGATTGGTACATTGCTGTCATTCCTATATGAAAGCCGTGGGCGGCATACCCGATATGTGCTCCGAAAAGATTTCCACGGGTGTTGCCACGGCGGGCCTGCTCGAGTGGAGTACGGTGATAGCCGTCGGACTTCAAGGTACTGATGCCTACTCCATCGAGTGTGGCGTCGAGCCTTCGGTACGAGGCGAAGGCGGTAAACTGCCACGAGTGCCAAGCCACGGTAGCCGCCGCTCCTGTATAGTAGTCGCTTTCGCTTGTGCCACGATGAGGCTTAATGCTGGGAGATTGTCGTCCCAAGCCCTGCAACAGCATATTCTTTCCTAAAGCAAAGTCTGAGTTGAGTATCAGTCCTTGACCGAAGCGCAGGCGATAGTTTCCTACGATAAGGCTTTGCAGTATGCCCATATCGCCCAGTTGTATGTAGCCCGATAGGTGGTCGGGTAGGGGAGAGGTGGCTGTGAAGATAGGCTCGCCTGCATCCTTCTCGGTGCTGAGCCCCCATGAGAGACGTGTGTCGTAACGATAGTTATAACGTATATTATGGTAGAGGGCATTGCCCGTGTAGTAGCGCGAGGGCGATGCCTCGAGCTGGCTCAGTGTGCGTGGGGCATAGCCGGCACGTCGGTAGAGCGGTATGTCGAGTCGTGTAGAGAGTTCGCTCTTACCTCGGGTAAGCATACGATGCCACGTGTCGCGAGCATCTTCTTTCTCTTCCAACTCACCGAAGGTTACAAAATAGGACAACAGTTGGCGAGTGTGGTAGTCAAGTTCGGGGATAAGCATCAGTTCGCCCACACTGCGCAATGCCCCATATCTGTATATATAATAATGTATACCCTCAATCTGCTTGCCAGTGAGAAAGCCCAACTGCTGTAGCTCTGTGCTATCGGCTTGGTTGATGTTGATGGGATTGGCATGCAGATATACGTAATCATCATAAAGATTCTCCATTACGGCTGCGCCCTCCTCGCCTTCGCATTCAGTTTCCATGAGGAGTTGCTCCAGGAAGTCATCCCACGAAACAAACTGCGCCGAGGCGGACAGCGGGCAGAACATCATCAGCCAAACGAGGATTTTCGGTATTATCTTAGCCATCGCAAGTAAAATCTTCCGCAAACGTACGAAAAAGTTCGTTTTTTTCAGTATGTTTGCTGTTCAAAATGTAAAGATAATCGCCATTATGCCCATCATCCACATCACATCGCTTACCCATCGGGGAGTAGAGGTCTTCAGTACACTGACCGAAGCACAACTGCGCCTCGGCATGGAGTCCGACAAGGGGATATTCATCGCCGAGAGTCCCAAGGTCATCCGCGTAGCGCTCGATGCCGGCTACGAACCCTTGGCCCTACTGTGTGAGGAGCGCCACATCACGGGCGATGCAGCCGATATCATAGCTCGCTGCCCCGACATACCGGTATATACGGGCAGTCGCGAGTTGCTGGCCTCGCTTACCGGGTATACCTTGACGCGCGGTGTGCTGTGTGCCATGCACCGCCCCGCACCCCCCAGTGTATCCGAAGTGTTGAGCGATGCTTGGCGTGTAGTGGTAATCGATGGAGTGACCGATACAACCAACATAGGTGCCATCTTCCGCTCGGCAGCCGCATTGGGCATCGATGCCGTGCTGCTTACCCGCACTGCTTGCGACCCGCTCAACCGCCGTGCCGTGCGTGTATCTATGGGTTCCGTATTTCTCGTGCCGTGGACTTGGATTGATGATATCGACACTCAACTGCATGCCGAAGGCTTCACCACTGCCGCCATGGCCCTGACCGATGATTCCATATCCTTGGCTGACCCTGTACTGAAGACCATAGACCGCCTCGCCATCATCATGGGTACCGAAGGCGATGGTTTGGCCCATGAGGTCATCACGGCTGCCGACCACGTGGTGCGCATCCCCATGGCCCACGGCGTAGACTCACTCAACGTGGCCGCCGCAGCCGCCGTCGCTTTCTGGGAGTTGAGGAAGGGGTAACTTGTTGGGTTATAGATAAAAATAGGAGATAAACACTGATATCGAGTGCTCCATCAATAATGATTGCAAGCAGATATTCGTTGCGGTGTACGAACCCTCTATGACTATGTCGCTCGCTGGTACGGTTTGAGGCATATTCTTCCAACCATCGAAAGTATATCCATTCCGCTCAGGTGCATCGGGAGTCACGATGCTTTTCCACCGTATCTTTAGAGGTGGTGTCAAATTTGCGAGATTTGAAGACCTCAAGATAACGTCCGTAAACGTCCTTTCCAAAATGTCTCGACCCACCCCGCCCACAACGGGGCTAATGAGTCAATGACAAAATTAGTGCAAACCGAGTGGGAATGCAAATTTATTTAACAAAAGTTTTCTTCCTTCGCACTTCGGTATAGAGTAAGCGAGCTTATCTATGTGCTCAGTTTGTCGTCAGTTGCAATTTCCTGAGGTACAGCCAAATTTTGCCCTTGCGAAAGCAAGCTAAAGAAAGTAATGATTGTTTGTGATAATTCGTCAATTTAGGGGGCAAGAATTACACTTGCTTTATAGTGTTATGTGGCATGGGGAGGAGAAACTTTCGGTATGACGCTTGCAAATCTTGGTACCATTGATTACCTTTGCCGGACAAAGCAAAAAACTTTTCTCACCGCGGAGAAAATGCTTTGTCACCGCGATGAAAAAGGGTTGTCACCGCGGTGACGAACGATTGTCATCGCGGTGACAAAAGGAAATGGACAAACCCTTTTATTCTTAACGATATGGCAAGAAAGAAGAAAGAGAGTATCAAGACGGGCGAGCACGTTATCAAGTGCCGTGCCACGCGTTGCTGCCTGCGCAACGGCGCGCAACAGGACAACCTGTGGGGCATACGTGTGAATGTGGCCTATAGCCAGCGCAAGGAATTGAAAGACCTGGCCAAGGCGATAAGTCATGCGTGCACGGTCACCGAATCGGATGTGTTTGCCGTGTGGAGTGCGATGGAGCGCGAGATAATGCATGCCTTGAGCAATGGTGACCGCATCGTACTGGGCAGCCTCGGCATGCTGAGCCTCGAGGTGGGCACGGCAGGGCGCAAGAGCTATGGCGAGAAGTTCACGAGCAAGGATATCGTGGCCAAGGGAGTGGCCTTCCAGCCCTCGAAGCAGCTTACCGAGTTTGTCGAAGGTTTCTCATTCGAGTGTGACGGCATAGTGAAGCATCCGCTCGAGGAGCAAAGTGCCGAAGAGGCACTGAACGGGCACTTTGCCCAATACCCGTACATCAATGCACGCACCTTTGCCACGGTGTGCAAGTGCAGCCTCAGCACCGCCTACCGCCGCATTGCCGAGTTAGTGGCCGAGGGCAAGTTGGTGGAAAACCAGTTGGCCAAGGGCATGTATGAGCGCCCGGCACAGGATGCACAATAAAAAGGCGAAGCTATGACGACAGACGAGCGATACATGGCACGATGCCTCGAACTGGCTGCAAACGGGCTGTTCGGCGCAGCGCCCAACCCGATGGTGGGGGCGGTAATTGTACACAACGGAAAGATTATCGGCGAGGGCTATCACCGCCAGTGCGGAGGGCCTCATGCCGAGGTCAATGCCGTGCGCTCGGTGAAGGATGAGCAGCTGCTGCGCAAGTCGACGATGTATGTGAGCTTAGAGCCCTGTGCACACTATGGCAAGACACCGCCTTGTGCCGACATGATCGTGGAGAAGGGCATACCGCGCGTGGTCATCGGTTGCCGCGACAGCTTTGATCAGGTGGATGGCAAGGGCATACAGAAACTGCGGGCAGCAGGCATTGAGGTGACCGTGGGCGTATTGGAGAAGGAGTGCCTGGAGCTGAACCGCGCTTTCTTCACTTATCATGGGAAAAAGCGCCCCTACATCACGCTGAAGTGGGCACAGAGTGCCGACGGATTTATTGATGGGCAACGGACAACGGACAATGTTGCGATTAAGCAAGAGCAGAGGCTGCAAGCAGACTCTGCTGAACGCAGCAACATCAACGAAGTTAACGAACAACAGCCCGTGCGCTTCTCGACCGATGAGACAGCGGTGCGTGTACACCGCCTGCGTGCCTTGAGCGATGCCATACTCGTGGGGCGCCGTACGGCCGAACTGGACAACCCCTCGCTCACTACCCGATTGTGGCCGGGAAACAATCCCCTGCGCTTAGTCATTGACCGTAGGGGAACACTGGAGAAGAGGCTGAATCTCTTCGACGGAACAGTAAAAACGACCGTTTTCACCGAGGTTTTTTGGGATTTTGAGGGGAGAGAAAACATCGAGCAGGTGCCGCTCGACTTCAGCCGCGACATCCTGCCTCAAATAATGGACTACCTCTATGGACATAAGGTACAGCGACTGCTTGTAGAGGGAGGCTCTGCACTGCTACAGAGCTTCATCGACAGCGGGCTGTGGGATGAGGCCTTCGTGGAGGAGGCACCTTTCAACCTTGGCGGCGGAGTGAAGGCACCACACATCGGCAATGAATACTGTAAGGGGCAAATCCAGTGTTTCGGAAACCGGATTTCTAACTTTTTGCACTAAAAACACATCTTTTAATATAAAAGAACTTAAAAAGTAGGGCATAAGCGGAAAATTGTTGCTATTTTTGTCGTTTGAAATGTATATTAGTAACAGAAAGACGATGAAAAGAATAGCGACCAGTCTCATTTGTCCGCTTATCGGTGCTCTGCTCCTGACCTCATGCCTGAGCAATGATGACGAAATAGTGAAATCCTCTGAGGTGGCACTGCTGTCCTTCGGCATCAAGGACATAAAGACCGTGCATACAATCAAGACGGATGAGGGGAAAGACTCGACCTACACCACCATGATGAGTGGCAGCACCGTGACGTTCACCATAGACCAGAACCGGCACCTTGTCTACAACGCTGACTCGATAGCCTATGGCACCAACGTGAAGAAGGTGCTGGTAAAGGTGACAGCCGATGGCTATGTGTACTACCTCAAGAAGGATGGAGCACTGGGCTCGGTGGAAGACTCCATCGACTTCACTTCCCCGGTGACCTTCCGCGTGAAATCGTATGATGAGCAATATACACGTGACTACCGTGTGAGCATCAATGTGCATCAGGTAGATCCCAAGGTGACGATATGGACGCAACTTGAGAACGCCAACTTCCCTGAGTTGGTAGAGCAGAAGGCCTTTGTCAAGGACGACAGCCTGTCGGTAACAGGCGTGGATGCCAACGGTGCATATCAAACCGCCTCGGCAAGCACAGCCGATGCAACCATATGGACCACCACGGCATGTAGCGGCATTGAGGGCACGGGACTTTCGATATTCCTCATCGAAAACACCTTTTACCTGAAAACCACAGCCGGACTTTATCGCTCGGAAGATGCTGTTGCGTGGAGTGTTGCGGAGGATATGCCCGAGGTACTGCATACACTTCCTGAAGGGGTTATGAGCAATGGCGTGGCCCTGTTCTCGGAACCTCTGAGCACGAATGAAGAGATTATACGCAGCATCTTTGTGGCAACACCTGAGACAGCAGATACCTGTGCACAGGTGTGGACCAAGCTGAGCACGGAAACCGAATGGAAAGAGATAGGAGCCAGCGGCAACAACGTCTACGGATGTCCCAACTTGGAAGATTTGGCTATGATACAGTATGCCGACAAGCTATATGCCTTCGGCGGAAAGAGCGTGGGTAACCGCAAGTCACCTTTAGAAGCCTTCGGCGATTGCTACGAATCGCGCGATCATGGCGTGACATGGAAAGGACGAGAAAAGGTGTACGAAAAAGCATTCAGTCTACCCGAGATATTCAAGGGACGTACCGAGACCTTCTCTACAGCAACCGACGGCGAATACGTGTGGGTAATGTGGAGCAATGGTGAAGTTTGGCGCGGCCGATGGAACGGAATAGAATAAATTGAGAATTGAAAGTTGAAAATTAACCTCCGGGATAGTGTCATCCTGAGTGTAACGAAGAATCGGAAGAAGAGATCCTTTACGATGTTCAGGATGACAGTCCTCTCCAAAAAATGAAACGGGACATACAACACAATATTATACGACGCATGGTAACAGTGATTCTGTTGCTCGGCACGGTGTGTATGGCCTCGGCACAGGAGTTGGAATACAATATGGAACTGGGCGGCATGGCAGGCGGAAGCTTCTATATGGGCGATGCCAACTACACCACACCGCTGAAGAATATGGCATTGGCAGGTGGGTTATTGGCCCGATATAACATAAACCCTCGCATGGCCGTGAAGGGCGACCTCGCCGTAGGACGCATCAAGGGCACTACCGAGGGGCAGGCAAACCAGTATCCGGGTGGAGTACACGCCACCTTCAGCCGCAATGTATATGAACTGGGCGCACAGTTCGAATACAGCTTCTTTGCCTACGGCACAGGAGCAGGATACAAGGACAGCCATCGCCTGGCACCCTACATCCTGGCAGGAGTGGGACTGACCTACGCCCCCAAGCCTGCCAAACATGTAGTAGCCATGAACCTTCCCGTAGGCATCGGCGTGAAGTACAAACTGGCCGAGCGACTCAACGTGGGAGCCGAGTGGACCATGCGCTTCACCACATCGGACCGCCTCGATGTCACCCATGCCACAGGACTGCAACTCGACGACCCCTACGGCATAGAGAGCGGTCTGCTGAAAAACAGGGACAGCTACTCGTGGCTGATGCTGTACGTCAGCTACGACATGTTTCCCAAATACAGGAAGTGTAATAATTGAATAATTAACGAAGGTAGCAAACTCATAAACTTAAAAACTCATAAACTCACATGACATACAAGGAACAGTTAGACATGAACCGCATACCCCAGCACATTGCCATCATCATGGACGGCAACGGACGCTGGGCGAAAGCCAAAGGGAAACGCCGCGGTGAAGGACATATCGTAGGTGCACAGGCACTGCACGACACGATGATGCACGCAGCCAAGTTGGGCGTAAAGTATGTGACTGTATACGCCTTCTCTACCGAGAACTGGACACGTCCCGATGAGGAGGTCAACGGACTGATGGCACTGCTGTTCGAGAAGCTCGACCTCAGTATCTTCATGGACAACGACATCCGATTCTGTGTCATCGGTGATACCGACCGCCTGCCCGAAAAGGTGCGTGAGCGCATGAACTACTGCATCACCCAGTCGGCAGGTAACCAGCGCGGCACACTCACCGTAGCGCTCAGCTACTCGTCGAAGTGGGAGCTCACCCAGTCGGCCAAGCGCATCGCTGCCATGGTACAGGAGGGTAAATTGAGCATTGACGAGATTACCGACAAAACCATCGACGAGACACTGAACACCTCGTTCATGCCCGACCCCGACCTATTGATACGTACCGGAGGCGAGACTCGCCTGAGCAACTATCTGCTGTGGCAGTGTGCCTACACGGAGCTCTACTTCTGCGACACCTACTGGCCCGATTTCGATGAGGAGGAGCTGTGCAAGGCCATCTACACCTTCCAGCAGAGGGAAAGAAGATTCGGCAAAACGAGTGAACAAATTGCCGGAGAGAACGATAATAAATAAAAGGAATGAAAAAGAGCATAAACCTTATTAAATATATAGCCCTGACAGGACTTCTCGCAATGCCTTGCGGAGAATCCCTTGCACAGGCTGCACTCACCGATACCATCAACAAGCCGGTAGTGCTCTACTCTGCCCCCAAGCGGTATGAGATTGCTGATATTGCGGTGAGCGGCATCGAAGGGTACGAAGACTATGTCTTGATAGGACTGTCGGGACTCTCTGTCGGGCAAGTAATTACGGTTCCCGGTGACGAGATAACCAATGCCGTGAAGCGCTATTGGAAGCACGGGCTCTTCTCCAACGTGAGCATCACCATCGAGAAGGTGGTAGGCAACCAAGCTTACTTGAACATTGCCCTTACACAACGTCCACGCCTGTCCAAGGTGAACTATAACGGGGTGAAAAAGTCAGAGCAAGAGGACTTGGAGGCCAAACTGAACTTCCGTGAAGGGAACCAGATTACGCCCAACATGATAGACCGTGCGAAGATTGTCATCAAGCGATACTTCGACGACAAGGGATTCAAGAATGCCGAGATTAATATCATACAGCGCGATGATGTGGCCGAAAAGAACAAACTCATCCTTGACATCAACATCGACAAGAAGGAGAAGATCAAGGTCAACAAGATATACATTACCGGCAACAGTGCCCTTGACGAGAAGCAGCTGAAGTGGGCAATGAAGAAGACCAATGAGAAGGGCAATTTGCGTCATTTCTTCCGCCCTAAAAAGTTTATTGACAACCTCTATGAAGAGGACAAGCAACTGCTCATAGCCAAGTATAACGAGCATGGCTACCGCGATGCACATATTGTGGTGGACTCTGTGGTGCCCTTTGATGAAAAGAAGGTAGACGTATACATCCAAGTGGAGGAGGGGGAGCAGTACCACATCCGCAACATCAACTGGGTGGGTAACACGGTATACGAGTCGGAAGGCTTGTCAGAGATGCTCCGCATGAACCCCGGTGACGTGTACAACCAGAAGAAATTGGACGAGCGCGTCAAAATGGATGAAGATGCCATCGGTAACCTATATTATAATAATGGATATGTGTTTGCCCAAGTAGTGCCGGTAGAAGTAAACGTCAGCGCAGATTCGGTAGATCTCGAGATGCGTGTGTTCGAAGGCCCTCAGGCTACCATCAACCGCGTACGCATTGCAGGTAACGATCGTCTTTACGAGAATGTTATACGCCGCGAGTTGATGACCAAGCCTGGTGACCTCTTCAGTAGAGATGCCTTGATGCGTTCGGCACGTGAGTTGCAGCAGATGGGGCACTTCAACCCTGAATCAATCTCACCCGATGTGCAGCCCGATGCTTCCAACGGTACGGTAGACATCAACTGGATGCTGGAGTCAAAGAACAACGACCAGATAGAGTTCTCGCTCGGATACGGACAGACGGGTGTCATCGGTAAGATTGCTCTGAAGTTTACCAACTTCTCGATGTACAACCTTTTCCACAAGTCAGACAACTACCGTGCCTTCATCCCGCAAGGCGACGGACAGACCTTCACCATCAGCGGACAGACCAACGGTACCTACTACCAGTCGTATAATGTATCATTCTTCGACCCCTGGTTTGGCGGTAAGCGTCCTAACTCGTTCTCAGTGAATGCCTTCTACTCATTGCAGACAGGCTTGAACAACAACTTCTACAATACAGCCATGATGAACAACTACTACAACAGTCTGTATGGTTATGGCAACTATAACAATTACTACAACAACTACGAGTCGTACTACGATCCTGACAAATATTTACGCATGTATGGTTTGTCAATCGGTTGGGGTAAGCGCTTACACTGGCCCGATGACTACTTCACCCTGTATGGTGAACTCGGGTACACACGCTACGACCTGAATAACTGGGAATACTTCCTTATCTCCAACGGTAGTAGCAACAACATTAGTTTGTCGTTAAATCTTGGTCGTAGTTCGATTGACAATCCCATATTCCCCCGCCAAGGTTCGGAAATTAGTTTCAATATAGCCATCACTCCCCCCTATTCATTGTTTGACGGCATCGATTATAAATCACTTAGTGAGACAAAACCTACCGATGCCGACTACAGTGCAAACTTACAAAAGCGTTACAACTGGATTGAATATCACAAGTGGAAGTTCAAAAGCAAATTCTATACTGCACTTACTGGCGGACAAAAATGCCTTGTATTGATGGCACGTGCCGATTTCGGTTTATTAGGACATTATAATAAATATAAGAAGTCACCCTTTGAGACCTTCTATGTGGGTGGTGACGGAATGAGCGGTTATTCATATAACTACTACACTGACATGATTGCCTTGCGCGGTTACGACAATGGTGCGCTCACACCTCCAGGGGTAGCTGGTAGCGAAGGATATGCTTACTCGCGCTTTGCGATGGAGCTTCGCTACCCCTTGATGCTTGAGAACTCTACACAAATCTATGCGCTTGCCTTCCTTGAGGGTGGTAATGCCTGGACAGATGTGAGAAAGTTCAACCCATTCGACATGAAACGATCAGCCGGTGTGGGTGTACGTATTTTCCTCCCGATGATTGGCCTCATGGGTATTGACTGGGCTTATGGTTTCGACAAAGTATACAACTCAAGAGCTTCGAGCGGAAGCCAATTTCACTTCATCCTCGGACAGGAGTTTTAAACATTCCGCCCTTTTGTGAGTCAAAACAATGTAAAGTTTATAAAAATACAGATTATGAAAAAGTATCTTTTGACAATCGCGATGCTCTGCTCGGTTTGCTTCGCAGCCAATGCGCAGAAGTTTGCCCTCATTGATATGGAATATATTCTGAAGAATATCCCTGCCTACGAGCGTGCCAATGACCAGCTCAATCAGATCTCCAAGCGCTGGCAGGGAGAAGTGGAGGCCATAGCCCTTGAGGCACAAACCCTCTACAAGAACTACCAGAGCGAAGCCGTGTTCCTCTCCGAAGAGCAGAAGACCAAGAAGGAAGAGGAGATCGTAGCCAAGGAGAAGGAGGCGCAGGAACTGAAGCGCAAGTACTTCGGTCCCGAAGGTGAACTTTACAAGAAGCGCGAGAGCCTGATGGCACCCATCCAAGATGAAATATACACTGCAGTGAAGGAGATATCTGACGCCAAAGGATACTCCGTAGTGGTAGATCGTGCCTCGGCTGCCAGCATCATCTACGCTTCACCCAAGATTGACATTAGCAACGAGGTTTTGGCAAAGTTAGGATATGCCAACTAAAAACATTACTTTTGCATTCCATAACGATAATTACTAATCATTAAATACATTAACACTATGAACAAGAAACTTATCGCCATGCTTTTCCTCATGGCACCCCTCACAATCTTTGCACAGAAATTCGGTCACTTGAACTCTGCTGACATCATGCCCATGATGCCCGAATACAAGACAGCACAAACCGAGCTCGAAAAACTTGAGAAGCAGTATACCAGTGAACTTCAGATGATGGAGTCAGAACTGGCCAAGAAGAGCGAAGCCTATGAGAAGGAAAAAGCTACACTGCCTGCCAATATCCAGCAACGCCGTGAACAGGAACTTCAGGAACTCTATGGCCGCATGCAGCAGTACTACCAGCAGTCACAGCAGGAATTGATGCAAGCATCACAAGAGAAGCAGGCCGCTATCATGGAGAAGATCATGAAGGCCATCAAGGAAGTAGGCGTAGCTGGTGGTTACCTGTACATCTTCGATGTGGCCAGCGGTATCCCCTACATCAGCGAGACACTGAGCACTGATGTTACTGGTGCTGTGAAAGCTAAGTTAGGTATCCAGTAATCGCTATGAAGAAAAATCTACTTGTCTTACTGACACTCATATCCATGACTGCTGTAGCACAGTCAAAGTTTGGCTATGTCAGCTACATGGAGATTGTCAAGGCACTTCCCGAATATAATCTCGTAGAAGCACATCTCGACGAGTTGCAAGCGAAGTACGAGGCCGAGATTGAGCGTTCTGATCGCGAATTTAACCAAAAATATACCGATTTCATCGAGGAACAAAGCCAGTTCCCTGACAATATCCGCATCAAACGTCACAAGGAATTGCAAGAGCTCATGGAGATATCCATGGAGTTTAAGGCTGAGGTAAACCGTGCTATGCGCGAAGCTCGCAAAGAAATGATGAAACCCCTTTACGAAAAGGTAGACGAGGCCGTGATGAGGGTGTGTGTAGATGGAGGCTATGACTATATCCTCAACACCGACAATCGCATGTACATTGCTATCAATCCCAATAACGGTACAGACATTACCGACCAGCTCAAGAAGGAACTGAAGATTGAATAAATAAGAACTACAAATACCATCCATTAACACAAACGAACGACCATGCTTACCCCTGGCCCTATCGGTATCTTCGACTCCGGCTACGGAGGGCTTACCATCCTCTCGCAGATACGCGAGCGTATGCCCGAGTACGATTATCTGTATCTCGGTGACAATGCCCGTACGCCATACGGCACCCGTTCGTTTGAGGTGGTATATGAGTTCACTTCACAAGCAGTCAAGACCCTCTTCGACATGGGCTGCCAGCTCGTCATCTTAGCCTGCAATACGGCTTCGGCCAAGGCGCTACGCACCATACAGCAGATAGACCTTCCCAAGATAGACCCACGCAAACGTGTGCTCGGCATCATACGCCCTACCGTGGAATACTTGGGCGATATGACCAAGACACGCCACGTAGGCATACTTGCCACGTCGGGTACCATTAAGTCACAGTCTTACCCGTTGGAGATAAAGAAACTCTTTCCCGACATCACGGTGAGTGGTGAGGCCTGCCCCATCTGGGTTCCTTTAGTGGAGAACGGCGAAGCTGGGAGCGAAGGGGCCGACTACTTCATCCGTCGCCACATCGACAATCTGCTGGGCAAGGATGAGAAGATAGATACCATCATCCTTGGTTGTACCCATTACCCTATCCTCTACGACAAGATACGCCGCTATACTCCCGAGCACATCAACGTCATCATGCAGGGCGAATACGTAGGGCGCAGCCTCGCCGACTATATGGTGCGTCATCCCGAGATGGACGGCCTCTGCACCAAGGAGGGCAGTTGCCGTTTCCTCACTACCGAATCGGTGGACATCTTCAAGCAGCATGCAGCTATCTTCTTCGATGAGGACATACAGGTAAGCAGCATTGCATTGAATTAAAACATCATAAAACACAGCGTCATACAACACGACATGCAAAAGCATACATCAATACAACTGTTCAAATACGAGGTCGCCGATGGAGTCTCGGAGTATCATGCCATACTGCGCGTTACCAATCCCCGCCTTACTTTCACCGAACAAATAGAGAGCCTGCAAGTGGCCTACGACCATTTGGTAGGAGAAGAGCTACCCGATGCTGTGGCTGTGCTGAAGCGTTACTTCCTAAGCGATGCCGCCAATCAGGCCAACATACTGCTTGCCACACAAGTGGAACACTCCGACTGCGCCCTGTCTATCGTGGAACAGCCTCCTCTGGATGGTACGAAAGTCGCCTTGTGGGTATACCTTCAAACCGAAGTACAGACCCGCACACTTCCTCACGGCGATTACGAGGTGAGTCACGGCGGATACCGTCATCTATGGAGTGCGTTGAACTTTAACAAGGCCTCGAAGTCGGAATATCAGACCCGTCTGCTCCTCAATGACTACGTGATGCGTCTTGCCGAGCAGGGCTGCTCGCTGGCCGACAACTGCATCCGTACCTGGTTCTTTGTTCAGAATGTCGATGTCAACTATGGCGGTGTAGTAAAGGCACGCAACGAGGTGTTCCTTACCCAAAATCTTACAGAAAAGACCCATTTCATCGCCAGTACGGGCATTGCCGGCCGCCATGCCGACCATGAGGTATTGGTACAGATGGATGCATACGCAGTAGACGGGTTGCAGAAGGAGCAGATACACTATCTCTATGCCCCTACCCACCTCAACCCGACCTATGAGTATGGCGTGAGCTTTGAGCGCGGTACATACATCGACTATGGCGACCGCCGCCACGTGTTCATCTCCGGCACAGCCAGCATCAACAACCGTGGTGAAATCATGTATCCCGGCGACATACGCCGTCAGACCGAGCGCATGTGGAAGAATGTGGAGACACTCCTTGCCGAGGCTGAGTGTACATTCGAACATGTGGGCCACCTCATTGTCTACTTGCGCGACATTGCCGACTACACTGTAGTGCAGGAGATGTTCGAAGAGCGATTCCCGAATATCCCCAAGGTATACCTCCAGGCTCCAGTATGCCGTCCCGGATGGCTCGTCGAGATGGAATGTATGGCTGTGAAGACCATACACAACAATGCCTACAAACCATACTGAGGAGTAAAGGATGTTTGTTTTGGGATATGCTATTTATGATTCCGGTTATACCGCTGATTCGCGAAACATAATTTGTGATTTATTCGAAAAACTTCTTTTTTGCGTGAAAACAGGAAGATAGAGTGTAATGTATTTCAAAGATATTATCGGACAAGAGAGCGCTACGGCGTTGCTGCGCTCGGCAGTAGCTGAGGGGCGCATCCCTCATGCACAGCTCATCTGTGGCGGCGTAGGTGTGGGCAAACTGGCCCTTGCTATTGCATATGCTCGCTACTTGTGCTGCACCCATCGCAATGGCACCGACGCTTGTGGAGAGTGCCCCTCGTGCAAGAAGTTTGACAAGCTGGCACACCCCGACCTCCACTTTGCCTTTCCTATATATAAGAAGGACTCGAACAAGACACCCCATAGCGACGACTTCATCGATAAGTGGCGGCAGGCTGTGGCCGAGAATCCCTACATGACGCTCAATCAGTGGATGGACCATATCGGCACCGAGAACCAACAAGGCCTCATTTATGCCTCACAGAGTGAAGAAATCATCCGTAAGCTTACGCTCAAGTCGAGCGAGGGCGGCTACAAGGTGATGATTATTTGGATGGCTGAGAAGATGAACGCCGAGTGCTCCAACAAACTGTTGAAGATGATTGAGGAACCGCCCGCCCAGACGGTGTTCCTCCTTATCACTGAGAATCCCGACTTGCTGCTGCCCACCATACAGAGCCGTGTACAGCGCCTCACACTGCCTCCCATCGAAGAGGAGGTCATCGCCCACACCCTGTGTGAGCGGTTCGGACTCACCGATGCCGATGCCCGACAGATAGCCCACGCCTCGGCAGGCAATTGGCTGCAAGCGATGGAGACCATTCATATAGGATCGCGCTCAAAGGAGTACATCGAGCTTTTCATGGCACTCATGCGCCGCTCCTACGCCCGCGACCTCAAGGGTATGCGACAATGGGCCGACCAAGTGGCCGGCATGGGCCGCGAGCCACAGAAAAACTTCCTCATCTACTGCCAGCGCATGATACGCGAGAGCTTCATCTGCAACTTCCATCGTCCAGAGATCAACTACATGAATGCTGATGAGGCCAACTTCACCTCACGCTTCGCCCCCTTCGTGAACGAGAAGAATATCTTCGGCATCATGGACGAGCTGAGTGAAGCCCAGCGCCACATCGAGCAGAACGTCAATGCCAAGATGGTGTTCTTCGACCTCGCGCTGAAGATGATTATGCTACTGAAACAGAATTGACAGCCTTATATCTTATATAATGTATATTTCAACACATAACCAATATCAAACAAATAACCAAACCATGAGACTATTATCATCCATTACATTAGTATTAGCACTGTTAGTCGCTATGCCCTCTTCCGTCTATGCCAGAAAGAAGAATAAGAAGGAAGCTTCGCTCACGGCCGTGCTGAAGAAAGACTCATTGTCTACCTATAACAATCTTATCAAAGACGCTACAGTCAGCAAAGGCCTCTTTGACGTCTATTTCAATGAAAAAACGGGTAAGGTGTATTTTGAAATCCCAGAGGATGCATACGCTCGTACATATATGCTCTCAAGCCGCATCTCGGCCATCAGCGACACTCGCGACTACGTAGCCGGACAGATGCATGTGGATCCCCTTCTCATCAAACTATCGACAGACGGGCGTAATGTCTATATGCATCAGATACAGCACATAAACACCATCGACGAAAACGACCCCATAGCTCCCGCCTTCGAGCGGAATAACATTGACCCCGTATTGAAAGGTTTCAAGATTCAGGCGACAAAAGGGAAGAACGCGCTGATTGATGTCACTGCATTCTTCGGTACAAATGAGAAATGCATCAGCCCTATTAAGAGTTCCAACCCGATAGCCAAACTGCTGGGAAGCAGTGACGGAATTAAGGGAACTTTCCAAGCTGGTTCATCAGGTATAAGTGAAGTGAAAGCATTCGAAAAGAATATCGAAATCAAGTCTCTGCTGTCATTCATGACAACAGGTATCATCGAGAAGCCCTATTCCATCAACGTGCACCGCTCGTTCTTCGTACTGCCTGAGGAACCTATGGCTATCCGTCTGCAAGACAACAGAGTGGGATATTTCTACAACAACAAGAGCATATTCTCTTCAGAAGCCGACCGCATAGAGGAAAAAAACTACATCAACCGCTGGCGATTGGAACCCAAGCCCGAGGATAGAGAGAAGTACTTCAACGGTGAATTAGTGGAACCTATGCAACCTATCGTATTTTACGTTGACTCTGCATTCCCCGAGAAATGGCGCACGACTATCAAGGAGGGCATTGAGGTATGGAATGTGGCCTTCGAGACCGCAGGATTCAAGAACGCCATCGTAGCAAAGGACTATCCGAAGAATGACAGCATATTCGACCCGGACGACATGCGATACAGCTGTTTCAGATATGTGGGGACAAACACTGCCAATGCGATGGGGCCGAGCTATACCGACCCGAGAACCGGCGAAATACTCTCTGCCGATGTCATCTGGTACCATAACATCCTGTCGCTGCTTCATAATTGGCGTTTCATACAAACGGGCACAGTAGACCCCAGGGTAAGAACCGCCAAATTTAGCGACGAGGTCATGAATGAAGCCATCAAGTATGCCGCCGCACATGAAATAGGACATACGCTCGGACTGATGCACAACATGGGCGCAAGCTATTCATATCCGGTAGAGAAACTACGCGATCCTGAGTTTACGCAGCGGTTCGGCACCACTCCGAGTATCATGGACTATGCACGTAACAACTACGTAGCCCAGCCCGGCGATATGGAGAGAGGAGTGAAGCTAACCCCTCCCGACCTCGGTGTCTACGACATTTATGCTATCGAATGGGGATATAGACTCATAGAAAATGCGGATACCCCAGAGGAAGAAAAGCCCGTGCTCGACCGCTGGATAGCCAAATATGCGCATGACCCGATGTATGAATTCGGAGCACAGCAATTGCTCGGCACCGTAGACCCCACCGACCAGACAGAGGATCTCGGAGATGACCATATATTGGCAAGCAACTACGGCATAAGCAACCTGAAAATCCTTATGAATAACCTTGAGGCATGGACTCTTGAGGAAGGCCAGCGATACGACGAGATGGAGAAGGTATACATGGAGGTGACAAAACAGTATGGCAGATATGTGAAACATGTCATCCCCTACATCGGAGGTATCAGATACGAGGAAATACGCCAGGGAGACGGGAAGGCCACAGGAAAGCACTATATCGGGAAAGACTATCAGAAGAAGGCTATGCTGTGGTTGGTCAACGAGGCCCGCACATACGACACATGGCTGACTCCGAGAACACTCATCAACAAATTCGAGTTGAACATGGATGCCAACAGGAAATTGGGGACACAAATCATATCATCACTCATCAACGGCACAGTGCTGTACCGAATAAAAGATGGAGGTGAGGAAGACCCAAAGAACAACTACGTCATCGATGACTATCTCAGCGACTTTACCAACGCAGTCTTTACTGCGCCGAGAGCAGGAGTGCTCAGCGAGACAGACAAGAACCTGCAAAGCGTGGCGATAGCACAGATGATCAAGAACCTTGGATTGGAATCAACGGCAGCAGTAAAAAAGGCGGCACTCGATGAATACTCCGAATTTAATCACGACTACAGTGAAGCGACCATGCCATGCAGTCACCACATCTGTAACGAGGCAAAGTCATTTGCAAGAATAAACCTTGGAGTATCAAGCCTTACAAAAGATGAATTCGGTGCCATCATGATGGGACGCCTGCAAACGGTGCTGCAGAAATACAAGACTTATCGAAACAGCGCAAAGGGAACGACAAGGGATTTTTATAACTATCAGATTCTCAAGATAGAACGGGCTTTGGAGAAGTAAGAGAATAAAGACGTATAACACAATTGTAAGATTATGCCTAATATCAAATCCATCATATTTACGATAGCCCTTGCCGTTTGCCACATGACATTGGCCTCGGCGCAAGAAGACATAATCACGGGAAAGGTGCTTGATACCGGTGGAGAGCCACTGGTGGGAGTACATGTGAAATGGAAGGACCAAAAGGTCGGGACCGTAACAGATCTTGAAGGAGGTTTCACACTACCCCAATCAAAGGACAAGGCTATACTCTCTGTATCATACATAGGATATAAGACACAGGAGGTAAATGTCGAAAAGGACCAACGTATCGTACACATCACCCTCGTCGATGATGCACAGAACCTGGATGAGCTTGTTGTCGTAGGTTATGGTATACAGAAAAAGTCTTCGATTACCGGTTCGGTTGAGACCATCAAGGCCGAAGACCTGCTCATGATGCCTACGATGAACCTCGACCAGGCACTCACGGCTCAAGTTGCAGGCTTGCAAGTGATGCAGTCAACAGGCGACCCAAGTACGGCCAAAGAGTCTACCATAAGAATCAGAGGCATCAATGATGCGCCCTTGCTCGTTATTGATGGCGTACCCCGATTTGGCACAACGACTTCGGACGGAGAGATGAGGCTCTCGGACCTCAACCCTGACGATATTGAAAGCATCACCATCCTTAAGGATGCCGCCTCGGCAGCGGTATACGGTGCACGTGCTGCAAACGGTGTCATCCTTGTGCAAACAAAGAAGGGAAAGGATGAGGGGAAAGTGAATATAAACTACCGTGGGCAGTACAACTTGCAGCAGGCTACCCAAATGCCGGACTTCTTGGATGCATACGAATTTGCCCAACTCTTCAACAAAACAGTGGAGAACACCCCCGGAACAACCGTAGAGCCATATACTCCGGAGCAACTTGAAATGATACGCACACACTCGGCTCCGAATCTTTACGGCAATGAAGACTACCTGAGCTATCTCAACAACACAGGATGGTCCACAACCCACAGCCTCTCTGTTTCTGGAGGCAATAAGGCGGTGAAGTATTATCTCTCGACGGGATATGCCGACAGTAAAGGTTTGTACAGCGGAGTGGGAAGAAACCGCCTCAACTACATGGGAAAAATTGATGCCGAACTGGCCAAAGGACTTACTATTTCATTTGCAGCCAACGGCTCACGCACCAAGGCGCAGAACAGCAGTTATTACACCATAGACAATGCCTACGCCTTTTCTCCATTGCAAGTGGTACGATTCGAAAACGGAGACCTGGCAAGCATTGATGGCTCCAATCCGCTTATTGCCGTGGAGGGGTTAGGAGGCTACATAAAAGACAAGAGCAAAATGAACACCATAACAGCCAACCTCAACTGGGATGTATCGTTCGTAAAAGGCTTGTCTGTGTACATGCGTGGAACATTTGATGACAACCTGCGCATCGAGACCTCCTTTGATAAGCCTGTCACACTCTATACCTACGACAGCACAACGGGAACCTATGCCACAGATGCAAACACCGTCTATCCAACGGCCAAAGTGTCATTGGAGCAGGATGACCACTTCTTCGACAGCCAACTCTACGAAGCCGGCATGAACTACATGAGGACATTCGAGGAGAAGCATGATGTGGAAGGAACGCTTGTAGCCAACTACCAACGTACACATACACAGTATATGTATGGCACCAACCTCGACAAGGGTATTTATCCGGAAATATTGGGCAGCGCCCAATCGGCAGAACTCTATGGCGATGAGATGTATAACCAACGTGCATCACTCATCGGACGTGCAAAATACGGTTACGACAACAGATACTTTGCCGAATTCAGTTTCCGTGTCGATGGAAGCAACAATTTCCACCCTGATCATCGTTGGGGATTCTTCCCGTCGATTGCTACAGCATGGGCCATCTCTAACGAACCGTTCTTCAAAAACTGGAATCAAGATGTCTTGAGTAATGCGAAACTCAGATTCTCTACAGGTAGGCTTGGCAACGACGGACTTGTAGGTGCTTATTCGTATCTTAAGACATACACCGAGACGACCAACTACGGGTATAATATCGGTGGTAACTTCCGCCCGGGATTGTACATGACGAGCAACCCAAATATCGACCTCACATGGGGACGCACACATGACTACAACATGGCAACGGACCTCGGATTCTGGAAAGGACGCATCGGGCTAACCTTTGAATACTTCCTGCGATACGAGACGGACAAGATCACCTCGGCCCCCGATTATCTCTACCCACCGACCACCGGTGTCGATGGCAATATCCCGAGCCAGAACTTCAGCGAACTGAAAACATGGGGATGGGACCTTACACTCACTCACCGCAACACCATCGGCAAGCTGAGATACACCATCGGCGTCATATTGTCGAAGTCCGACGATGAATATCTCGACTTTGGAGATGAAAGTGCACAATTGCCTAATCTCCGACGCAAGGGACGTAGCAGCTTGGTGTGGACCATGTATGAAGCAGACGGTCTGTTCCAGTCGCAAGAGGAGATTAACAATCATAGGATTGATCAAGACGGGCAGAACAACACTACCATTGCTCCCGGTGACATAAAGTATGTGGACAAGAATGGAGACAAGAAAATTGATGTCAACGACCGTATCTATGTGAAGAACTCATCGCACCCGGATATGGATCTCGGCCTGAAATTTAATATCTCATACAACGGCTTCTTCATCAATGCATCGTTCCAGGGTGAGCACGGATACAAACAGAACCTCAAAGAGTATTACACATTAGAGAATAGCACATTGCAGAAATTCCAACGTTACCACCTCTATGAGACGTGGACTCCAGAGAATCCTAATGCAAGATATCCGAGACTCAAGTTTGCCACATCAAATGACAACAACAGAAAGGAATCGACTTTCTGGATTGAAGACTGTAGTTTTATACGCCTGAAATCACTTAACTTTGGATACCAGTTCCCCAAGAAATGGATCAAGAAACTGCATCTCTCATCGGCAAGCATCGCATTCCAGGCAAGCAATGTATTCACGCTGTCAAACCTGAAGAATATGGACCCCGAGTCGCTGCGTGGTTATCCTATACAGAAATCATACGGTGCGACACTTAATCTAAGCTTCTAACCTTGATTTACCATAAAAGATGAAAAAGAATACTATAAAATACATCACTGTTACTGCCATCACAGCCATACTGACGTTGACAAGCTGCAACAGCCTCTTCGATGACGAACCATACAACAAGATTTCTGAAGAGACAGTGTGGAGCAACAGTATGCTGCTCGATGAATATGTTAACGGTTGGTATCGTAACATGAGTCATGGGTTTAAGACACTTGTACCCACCCACGCTTTGCTCAAAGGTGTCAGCAGATATTATCTCCCTTGGTTTGGAGATCAACTCAGCGTAGGAAATACCGACTGGTTCAATGCCGGATATGGCGATATACTGAAGGCCAATGAATCGAGCATTACCCTATGGGCACAAAACACATGGATGTCGCACTATACCCAGATACAATATATAAACACCTATTTTGAAAACAGCAAATCTGTCACTGACCCTGCACAGAAGCAGAGGATAGACGGTGAAGCCCACTTCATGCGTGCATACTATTACTATATGCTATGGCGCAGTTATGGTGGAGTCTTCATTATAGACCATCCTTTCGATCCACAGAAGAAAGCAGAAACATTCCCCAGAGCGTCATACGATAAAATGGTAGAATTCATCGTAGGCGAAGCTAAAAAAGCAGCGAACTTATTGCCCATAGAGCACGACGATGCCAACCTTGGCAGAGTAACACAGGGAGCCGCACTCATGCTGATAGCAAAGACCTATCTATGGGCATCAAGTGAGGTGTTCCAAAATAGAGACAAAGCCTACCTCGGGTTCACTGACGACAAGAGCGAGGCGATGCTCGCTAAGGCAAAAGAGGCATACGAGGATCTCTTTGAGCTCGAAGCATACGACCTTATCCCTATCAGCGCAACCACACAAGATGGCATAAAGGATGAATACCGCAAGATATTCCTTACAAAGAACAGCCAGGAATCAATCTTCGAGATACAACATTCTGATGATGGCGACTACGCCAACAAGTTCGGACACAAACTCGATCGTGACGCCGCATCACCATTCTTCACAGGAACAATAGCCGCCTACACTCCTACGCACAACCACGTAATGGAGTACGGTATGCGTGAAGGGAAAACGTACGATGCCACCAAGCCATACGAGAATCGTGACTACAGATTCTATGCCAATATCCTATATAACGGGGCAAAATTCCGCAACCACGTAATGGACATGGCCACAACCGATGGTGTGCCAGGAAAAGACATAACCAAATATGGCACATCGGAATCTGCAGCAGTAAGCCGAACAGGATACTACCTTGGAAAGTTTGTCGATGAGGGAGAAACCATCGACAACAATGATACCTACGCCTCATCACAAAACTACATTATCTGGCGCTATGCAGAGGCACTGCTCGACTATGCCGAGGTGACATTCCGATTGAATGACCCTACTACTGCATTGGAGTATGTCAACAAAATACGCCAACGTGTACACATGGAGCCTCACACCGACATTACGTGGGAAAAGATTGTCAACGAGAGACGCATAGAGATGGCTTTTGAGGAGACCACCTATTGGGACTTCTTCAGATGGGGCACGGCAGTAGAGAAACTGAACGGACAAAGCAATCCTATCAAAACCATGACCATTACCATTAAGAATGGAAAAACGACATATAAGGAAGCAAATCTTAACCGTTTCCCTGGAAGAGTTCGTATATTTCAGGAAAGACAGTATTATCTTCCCATCCCATGGGCTGACATCAAATACCATGGCGTAGAACAAAATCCCGATTGGACTGAAGTATAATGTATTAGAAGCAACGTAGACATGTTTTACACAATAACTATATAAACTTAAAGGAATATGAAGAAAATTTTAACACTTTCATTCGTACTACTCGCTACTATGGGTACGGTAGCACAAAATTGGTTTGATGCAGCAGACAGAGATGAGAATGGCTGGATCTGGTTTGACACCGCAGAAAAGATCGAGAAGTATATCGGTGTCATCAACGAGACCGACTATTTGGTTGATCCAAACGGAAAGCCCATACAGTTGGTTTATGCAGACATTTATCCAGACTACCCTGCATCGGAAGCCTCTGAGGAGTTTATTGGCGCAGGAACAGATGGTGAGACTGGTTCCGAAGGTTCACGTACTGGAGCGATTATGCTTCAGCCCTCATCGGGTTCAAATGTTGACGGCGGTGGTTTTATTGTCTGCATGCCCTCATGTTACTCTTATGCCATTTGCTACTCAAGCAATAGTAAGGTAATGGCAAGAATCCTAGCAACAACCAATGTAAAATCCTCTATGTTTCAATGGAATGCTGAGGGAAGCATAGATAGTGAAAGCGGTTGGAGAGTTATCAGTGCAACATATACAACCATTTTCAAGCGTCTTCCTAAAGGTATAAATACGTGGGACGGATTAGAAGAACTTAACAATGGTTATGAGCCTAAGGTTACCATGAAATCAAATGATCCGATATATGCTTGGTTCCAGAATGGTACAACAGATACAGTCTACATTCATGGTATAAAAGCAATAACACAAGAAGAAGCGACTGGAATAACTCATGCTCATATTAGAGCGGAGGATAATCAAGCGGTCTATACTATTGACGGTAGGCAGATTGGAGGTGGTTTTGATAAAGTAGGAAAAGGCCTCTACATCGTGACTGAGCAGGGTAAGACACGAAAGGTAGTAAAGTAATTGTAGGATTAAGCATTATAAAAAGCGGTGGATTTAAAATCTACCGCTTTTTATATTTCTGTACAACGGAAGGAATCAACGCAAGAAGATCTTCTTTATCGTACCATCGCTATATTTCACGATATTCATGCCCTCCTGCATGCCGTCCATCGATAGAGACTAAGGGTAAACATCTATATAATTACTTCATTATTGTTTGTTTCAGCTCAGAATTCCCCCAATAAAAGATGTGGGTAACTTTGAGGTTCACCTTACAGACTGGGTTATACAAGCATGTGACAAAATCTGTATAGAGAAATGTTTTACGGCTTTGTCTATTCGTAAAAAAAACATACCTTTGTACTTTGAAGAATTGTGCATCAACCTAAAAAGGGTTTTGAGTTTTTAAGTTTGCCATCCGGCTCTTTGACTCTCAACTCACAAACTTAAAAACTGATATACTAAAATATGGATTACAAGACCAACGGCTGCGACGGCATAAGCTGCAAGGGATGTGGCCGGCAAGATAAGAAACTCAACGTCTTCGACTGGCTGGTCGATGTGCCGGGCAACCTCGAAGAGACCGACTTCGTGGAGGTGCAGTTCAAGAACACACGCAAGGGCTACTACCTCAACAGCAATAAGATTCCTCTACAGAAGGACGACATCGTAGCCGTAGAGGCCAGTCCCGGCCACGACATAGGTACGGTGACACTCACCGGCAGCCTCGTGTTGCTGCAGATGAAGAAGGCACGCATCAAGAGCGATGCCGAGGTGCGCCGCGTATACCGGAAGGTACGCGAGGTGGATATGGAGAAGTACCGCGAGGCCAAGGCCAAGGAGCAGGACACGATGATACGCTCGCGACAGATTGCCAAGGACCTGGGCCTCAACATGAAGATTGGCGACGTAGAGTATCAAGGCGATGGCAACAAGGCCATCTTCTACTACATCGCCGACGGGCGTGTCGACTTCCGCCAGCTCATCAAGGTATTGGCCGATGTGTTCAAGGTGCGCATCGAGATGAAGCAGATCGGTGCCCGTCAGGAGGCCGGTCGTATAGGCGGTATCGGCCCTTGTGGCCGTGAGCTCTGCTGCGCCACTTGGATGACCAACTTCATCTCGGTATCTACCGGTGCCGCCCGCTTCCAGGACATCTCGATGAATCCGCAGAAACTCGCCGGACAGTGCGCCAAACTGAAGTGCTGCATGAACTACGAGGTGGACGTATACGTGGAGGCCATGAAGCGCTTCCCTGCCCGCGACATCACATTGGAGACATTGGACAATACCTACTACCACTTCAAGTCAGACATCCTCAAGCGCGAGATCACCTACTCTACCGACAAGAGCTTTGCCGCCAACCTCGTCACCATCAGCACACGCCGCGCCTTCGATGTCATCAACCTCAACAAGAAGGGTGTGAAGCCCGAGTCGCTGCTCGAAGACGGCGACCAGGAAGAGCCGCAGCGCATCGACCTGCTCGACCAGGACAGCGTGACCCGCTTTGACAACGCCAAGAAGAAAAAGAAGAAGAAAAAGCCCGCAGGCCGCGGAGGAGGTAACAATCAGAACCGTGAACAGAAACGCTCTGCAGCCAACAATGACAAGCAAGGCTAAGAGAATACTGCGCACATTATCTATGTCGGCCCTGACCGCTGCCCTATGCAGTTGTATGGCCGACACGCGGCATCTTGACTTCAAATCCATCGGGAGCAACGGGTGGAAACATACCGACACGCTCACCTATACTATCCTCCCCCTGAGGGAGATTGGGGATTGCAGTTTCTCTCTATTGCTTCATACTGATGATTACCCCTATGAGAATGTCGCTCTTGATGTTACTATCCGCCAGGACACGACCTTGCTCCTCCACAAGGAACAAAACTTTCTTCTCGACCACAATCCTGCAAAGAGGGGGATAGGGCATCGCTGTGACTATACCTTATTTATAGACAACATAGCTCTGTGCGATACACTTCCTGCTACCGTTACACTTGTCCAGCAACTTGTTCAGGATACACTTATGGGGATACGCGAGGTAGGCATACGTATCGGTGCTCCCTTGTATCAATCTAATGGACCAGAGTGGAGAGTCGATTGGAATTGATTCGTATTGTTGATTCTCTTGGATTCTAATAGAATCCGGTTGTATATAAAGGAAAAGGCTGCACCACGGTGCAGCCTTTTCCTTTCTCTTTAGTAGAGGATTACTTACGCAATCCGAGAGCCTTAACGATAGCGCGGTAGCGCTCGATGTCGCGGTCCTTCAAGTAGTCGAGGAGGGCGCGACGCTTACCTACCAGCTTGGTCAATGCTCTTGCTGTACTATAATCTTTACGGTTCTTTTTCAAGTGCTCCGTCAAGTGGGAAATACGGTATGAAAACAATGCCACCTGAGCTTCGGGTGAGCCAGTGTCAGTGTTAGACTTTCCGTACTGTCCAAAGATTTCTTGCTTTTTCTCAGCGTTTAAATACATAGGTTTAATAATTAAAAAATTGATACTTTCGCATTTGCGGCTGCAAAGGTAGTGCAAACCGAACGAAAAAACAAATTTATTTGATTTTTTCTGAGGTGCAGCCTACCTTCTGGCTACGAAAGTAGCCTAAAGTTGTACAAGCTGAGCGAAAAACAAATATTCATTTGATTTTTTCCGAAGCGAAGCCTAATTTCTACTCGTGAAACGAGTTTAAGGTAGTGCAAACCGTGCGAAAAGACAATCATCCTTACCAATCCTCCAGGCTTCCCAATCCTTTGCCGTAAGCACGGAGTTTTGCCCAAAGGATAAAAAATAGTGCACAGAACCTCGAAATGTAGGCAAAATATTTGGAGAGAAAGAGAAAGTTTATTTCCTTTGCAGTGCTTTAAAGTTATTTATTCATTAAAAACATTACTATTATGGCAGAAATTGAAGCAAGAGTAAAAGCTATCATCGTTGACAAGCTCGGTGTAGACGAGTCTGAAGTAACTCCCGCCGCAAGCTTTACTAACGACCTCGGTGCTGATTCTTTGGATACCGTAGAGTTGATCATGGAGTTGGAGAAGGAGTTCGGAATCTCTATCCCCGATGATCAGGCTGAGAAGATCTCTACCGTACAGGACGCTGTAGATTACATCGCCAACAACGCAAAGTAATCAGAGTACCCTGATAGTACAATAAAAGTCGTAGTAATTGGACTCTTCCGATTATACGGCTTTTTTTGTTATTGCTACCCTATACATATTATATATACCGTGCATATAGACCATCTGACCGACTATATCCATTACTTGCTGTGCTGTAAGGACAAGGCCTTTGCCTGTCGTTTGCGCAAGATTCTCGGGTTCTACCCCCGCCACATTGCCGTATACCGCGAAGCGCTGATACACCGCTCGCTCAACCACTACCGCCCGCACGAACAGAAGAAAGACAATGAACGCCTCGAATATCTGGGCGATGCTGTCATCGAAACTGTGGTGAGCGATATCCTGTACCACCATTTCCCAGGGAAGAAGGAGGGATTCCTCACCTCTATGCGTAGCAAGATAGTGCAGCGCAGCAGTCTCAACCGCATAGCCAAGGAGACTGGATTGGTAGAACTCATACAGTCGACCCATATCAACCGTACACACAACAGCTTCATCTCGGGCAACGCCTTCGAGGCATTGGTAGGAGCCATCTATCTCGACCGTGGCTATGCTCACTGCTATCGTTTCTTCAAGGAGCGCATCATCGGCAAGCACATCGACCTCAAGAAAGTGGCCAAGGAGGACGACAACTTCAAGAGCCGTCTCATTGAGTGGAGCCAGAAAATGCAGTACAAGGTGGTATTCGAGCTGGTGGGCGAGAACATTGTAGATACCAACAGCCCCACCTTCCGCAGCCGAGTGTGCATAGAGGGGATAGAAGCGGGTGCGGGATTCGGCTACTCCAAGAAGGAGAGCCAGCAGCTGGCCGCCAAGGAGGCCATGCGCCACATACGGAAGAAAACCGAACTGTACAAGAGTATCGTAGAGGCACACAAGCAACGCCTCGCTCCTGTAGTGGCTGAGGGAAGTTGCCCCGAAGAGGAGAATGCGTCTGCAATGCAAGAATTAGCCGTGCAAGAGTAGGTGCATCCGAAGATTTTTCGTAACTTGCGCCATCTTATCAGATTTTGTATATACGCCTATGAAGACCAAGACAAAAAGATACCTGTTCATCGCTGTCGTATTCGTCACGGTCATCGTGACCATCTGTCTGCTGTTGCCGCGCGAAAAGGCTGTCAACATTGAGTTCACCCAAGGTAAGCCTTGGCGCTATGAGCAGTTGACCGCTCCATTCGACTTTGCTGTGGCGAAGAGTGAAGCCGCTCTCGAGCGTGAACGTGCCGAGGTGGTGGCCGCGCAACGTCCCTATTACAATAGGGAGGTGGGTATAGGCAATGCTGCCATAGACTCATTCGCTACATTCTATAGCCGCGACCTATACTATATTGTAAATCATTCGCTGCGGAAAAAAATTACTGCCCAGTTGCAGAGCATCTACGACAGCGGTATCATCAGCAGCAACGACCTTGAGCGTCTGCAGGGTGACAGCATAAACTCCATCATGCTCATCGAGCAGAACCGGGCACGTCCCGTAATGATTG
The DNA here is from genome assembly GCA_017517925.1 of Bacteroidaceae bacterium. Classification (GTDB taxonomy): domain Bacteria; phylum Bacteroidota; class Bacteroidia; order Bacteroidales; family Bacteroidaceae; genus UBA1189. The sequence goes on from JAFWXS010000139.1 coordinate 43,306, forward strand.
GCGACCTGTACACCGTGCAGCGAGCCTACGAGAGCCTGATGGCTGTTGACACAAGCCGCATAGGACGCCATGCCTTGCAACAGAGCAACCTCAACGATTACATCACCCCCAACATATGCTATGATGCTATAAAGTCGGAAGCTGCACGACGCGAAGCGCTTGATGCCATTTCGCCCAACAGTGGGGTCATCCTTGCAGGGCAGAAGATCATCGGTAGCGGTGAAATGGTGGACGAGGAACAATTCCAGATACTCACCTCGTACCGCAACGAACTGAACAAGCGCATCGACGAGCGGGGCGTGCAGATGACACTCATCGGACAGATATTGCTGGTAACCCTGCTCATCGGAGCATTTCTCGTATACCTCATCAACTATCGCCGCAGCTACCTTTACGAGCGCAACAAGGTGCTCTTCCTTGCTACCCAGCTGATGGTATTTCCTTGCATAGCTTCATGGATTATGACGAGCGGTGACGGACTGATGATTATCCCCTTCGCCATGGCTCCGGTGATGATCAATGTGTTCCTCGATGCTCGTACGGCCTTTATGACCCATCTTGTCATCATCCTCATTACATCGCTTGTGGTATCCGACCCCTTCGTCTTCGTGCTGCTACAACTTACCGCAGGTATTGCAGCCATCTACTCGCTTACCGAACTCACCGAGCGTTCGCAGATATTCCGCGTGGCGCTTGTGGCCATCCTCTGCTACAGCTTCGTATTCTTCGGCTACGAGCTCATCACCAAGAGCGCACTCATGATGGTAAACAAGCGCATCTTCCTCCATTTCCTGCTCAACGGTGTGCTGCTGCTTTTCACCTACCCCTTGATGCTTCTTTATGAGAAACTATTCCGCTTCACTTCCGATGTGACGCTGATGGAGCTCTCCAACTTCAATATGAAGCTCCTGCGCCAGCTCTCCGAGAATGCCCCCGGTACCTTCCAGCACTCCATACAAGTGTCGAACCTCGCTGCTGCTGCCGCCATGAAGGTCGGAGGAAACAGCCTGTTGGTGCGTACGGGAGCCATGTACCACGACATAGGCAAGCTGGAAAATCCAATCTTCTTCACCGAGAATCAGGGAGGTACCAATCCACACGCCTGTCTGCCTTACGAGCAGAGTGCCAAGATTATCATCAGTCACGTACACGACGGACTGCGTCTTGCCGAGAAGCACCACCTGCCCGAAGCCATCAAGGACTTTATCCGCACTCACCATGGGCTGAGCAAGGCCAAGTATTTCTACATCTCTTACCAGAACGAGCATCCGGGCGAAGAGGTGGATGAAAGCCTGTTCACCTATCCTGGCCCCAATCCTCACTCCATGGAGACCGCCATCCTCACGATGGCCGATGCCGTGGAGGCCGCTTCACGCAGTCTGCCCGAGTATACCGAGGAAAACATCGCCAACCTCGTAGACCGCATCGTTGACGGACAAGTGGCCGAAGGCTACTTCCGTGACTGCCCCATCACCTTCAAGGATATCACCGACATCAAAACGGTGTTCAAGGAGAAGCTGCGCACCATGTACCACACACGCATCACCTATCCGGAATTGAAGAAATAGCAAGATTCTCAACCCTATACTTGAAAATTGTCAAAGGTTATCACGCCTTTGACAATTTTTTTTCACCAATGCGAAAAAGTTTTATCACCGAAGCGAAAAAAGATTATCATCGGTACGAAAAAGATTGAAAGAGCCTTCTCGCAAGGCAAAATAGCTCTGAAAACGTAAATAATTGCCTCAGAAATCGGTTGTTAAGAAAAAAATTCCTATATTTGCGCCCTTGTTGGAAATTGTACCCGATTCATTGCGATCGGCCGTGTAGTTTCTCGCGAAGCAAAAACAAATAACAAAATAAAATAACTAACAAGATGCAAAACAAAGGATTTGTAAAAGCAATTGCAATCGCACTCACCGTGGTGTGTGCATTCTACCTCTCCTTTACGTTTGTGACCAACCATCATGACAAGAAGGCGGCACAATACGCAGGAGGCGAATCGGTGTACATCGATTCTATCATGAACAAGAAGGTATACCTCGGTGTATACACTTACAAGCAGGCTCGCGAGATGGGTATCGGCCTTGGCCTCGACCTCAAGGGTGGTATGAACGTTATCCTCGAGGTGTCAGTACCCGATGTAGTGAAGGCACTCGCCGACCACAAGACCGATGAGGCTTTCGTAACCGCAGTAGCCAATGCCAGCAAGCTGGCTGCAAGCAGCAACACCGACTTCATCACCTTATTTATTAAGGAGTATAAGACTCAGAAGCCCGACGGCACGTTGGCTGAGCTCTTCGCAACCCAGCAGCTCAAGGACAAGGTGAACACCAAGAGCACCGATGCCGAGGTAGAGGCTGTGCTCCGTGCCGAGGTTGACGCTGCTATCGCCAACTCATTCAACGTACTCCGTACCCGTATCGACCGCTTCGGTGTGGCTCAGCCCAACATCCAAGAGCTCGAGGGTAGCATGGGTCGTATCATGATCGAGCTCCCCGGTGTAAAGGAGCCCGAGCGTGTGAGAAAGCTCCTCCAGGGTTCGGCCAACCTCGAGTTCTGGGAGACCTATACCGCTACTGAGGTAGCTCCGTTCCTCGCTGCTGCCGACGCCAAGTTGCGCGACATCATCGCTGTAGAGAACCCCGAAACTGCTGAGGCTCCCGCCGAGGAGGCTGCCGAGGTAGTTGCCGAGGAGGAGAACGTAGACCTCTCGGCTCTCACAGGTAACACCACAGAGAACGCTGCTGACGCTGCCGCTGTAGCACAGGCCAAGAAGGAGAACCCCTTGATGTCAATCCTCCAGCTCGTGCAGAACGATGGTTGCGTAGTGGGTTATGCTCATCACCGCGATGTGAAGCAGATTGATGAGTACCTCGCTCGTGAAGAGGTGAAGGCTCTCCTCCCCCGTGACCTCAAGCTCATGTGGGGTGTGAAGGCTATTGACGAGGATGGCAAGATCTATGAGCTCTATGCCATCAAGTCTACTCAGCGCAACGGTCGCGCTCCGCTCGAGGGTGACGTTATCGTATCGGCTACTGACGACTACGACAGCAACGGCCGCCCCAGCGTATCGATGACTATGAACTCTGACGGTGCACGTCGCTGGGCACAGCTCACCAAGCAGAACGTGGGCAAGCCCATCGCTATCGCACTCGACGGCTATATCTACAGTGCTCCCAACGTAATGAACGAGATTACTGGTGGTCAGTCACAGATTACCGGTCAGTTCTCTCAGGAAGATACCAAGGACTTGGCCAATGTCTTGAAGTCAGGTAAGATGCCCGCTCCAGCCAAGATTGTACAGGAAGACATCGTAGGTCCTTCACTCGGTCAGAAGTCAATCCAGCAGGGTATCATCTCATTTATCGTAGCCTTCATCGTGCTGATGATCTACATGTGCGCTATGTACGGCTTCATCCCCGGTATGGTAGCCAACGGTGCACTTATCCTCAACTTCTTCTTCACACTCGGTATCTTGGCCTCGTTCCAGGCAGCTCTCACCTTGTCAGGTATCGCCGGTATGGTATTGACTCTCGGTATGGCTGTGGATGCCAACGTGCTCATCTACGAGCGCACCAAGGAAGAACTTCGTGCAGGTAAGACAGTGAAGCAGGCTCTCAACGATGGTTACAAAAATGCATTCTCAGCCATCTTCGACTCCAACATTACCTCTATTATTACAGGTATCATCCTTTTCAACTTCGGTACAGGTCCTATCCGTGGCTTCGCTACCACATTGATTATCGGTATCGTTTGCTCATTCTTCACCGCAGTGTTCTTGACCCGTCTCGTGTACGAGTGGCGCTTGAACAAGGAGAAGTGGACAAACATCACCTTCACCACTGGCCTCTCAAAGAACCTCATGCGCAACACGAAGTTCAACTTCATGGGTTCCGCTAAGGTTACATTCGCAGTGTTCGGTGCCGCTATCCTCGTAAGTGTAGCTTCACTCGCTCTCCGTGGTCTCAGCTCAAGCATCGACTTCACTGGTGGTCGCAACTTTACCGTTAAGTTTGAGCAGAAGGTAGAGCCCGAGCAAATCCGCGAGGTATTGGCCCAGAAGATTGGCGATGACGCTTCAGTATCAGTAATTGCTCTCGGTAGCGACGGCCAGACCGTGCGTATCAGCACCAACTACCGCATAGAGGACGATGCTCAGGATATCGATGCCGAAATCGAAATGTTCCTCTATGAGGCATTCAAGGGTGCTAACCTCGTGAGCAGCGATCTCACCTACGATACCTTCATCGACCGTGACAACCACGAGGGTGGCTCTATCATCTCTTCACAGAAGGTAGGTCCCAGCATGGCTTCAGATATCTTGCATGGTGCCATTTGGTCGGTTATCCTCGCATGGGCAGCCATCTTCATCTACATCCTCATCCGTTTCCGCAATGTAGCTTACAGTTTTGGTTCGGTTATCGCATTGGTTGTAGACGTTGTACTTATCATAGGTACCTACTCACTGCTCCACGGTGTATTGCCCTTCTCTATGGATGTTGACCAGACCTTCATCGGTGCTATCCTCACCGCTATCGGTTACTCTATCAACGACAAGGTAGTCATCTTCGACCGTATCCGTGAGTTCTTCGGTCTCTATCCCAAGCGCGACAAACAGCAGCTCTTCAACGACTCGTTGAACACCACATTGGCCCGTACCATCAATACCTCAGTCAGCACCTTCGTGGTACTGCTCTGTATCTTCTTCCTCGGTGGTGCAAGTATCCGTAGCTTTGCATTCGCAATGATTCTCGGTGTGGTATATGGTACCTGCTCATCACTCTTCCTTGCCGCTCCCTTGGCATACCGCATGATGAACAAGAAAGAGAAGAAAGCCATCGAAAAGAAATAAGATATTCTGAGAGCAACCTATAGAGCTTGATTAGTGGAACAATTGAACTCTGATGGAAGAGGGAACTGCTTCGGTAGTTCCCTCTTCTTGTTAAGGGAGTATAAATAACAATAGAAGTGTGTATACTTCCAACATTTTTCATTACATTTGCAATTTATAGGCATTGTATACTCATGGAAGACTTGGTTCGATACGTATGGAAGCACCGTATATTCCCACTCACCCCATTGCAGACCACTGATGGGCAACTAATAGAGGTGGTGCACCCTGGCATGGAGAATCGTAACGATGGACCCGACTTCTTCAATGCCAAGGTAAAGATTGCCGGTACGCTTTGGGTAGGCAATGTAGAGATTCATGGGCGGGCATCTGATTGGATATTGCACGGGCATGATACAAACAGACGATACGACTCTGTAGTGCTCCATGTAACAGGAGAAGTTGACCGTGAGATTGTGCGTACTGATGGTACGCCTATTCCACAATTGCAGTTGGAGATACCCGGACATGTCGTAAGCAATTACAGCGAACTGCGCAAGACAGATCACTATCCTCCTTGCTATCGTGTAATCCCCGAACTAAGTACGCTTACCATACATAGTTACTTGTCATCGTTACTCTACGAACGACTCGACATGCGTGCAGAGCAGATAGCTCAGCGCTATGAGTGTCACGAAAAAAACTGGGACGATGCCCTTTTTGCAACCCTTGCCCGCAATTTCGGATTCGGGACTAATGGCGAAGCTTTTGATGAATGGGCTCGGAGGATGCCGTTCCGTGCAGTGGATAAGCATGCCGATAACTTGTTGCAAGTCGAGGCGCTATTCTTCGGACAGGCAGGTTTGCTTGAAAGGGGGTCAGTTCTGGCATATTATCAAGCAGCATTGGATAGTGATGAATACTTTCAGTCGCTGTGTCGTGAATATGCTTTTCTTTCCCATAAGTTTAATCTTCGTCCGATGGACTATACCTTGTGGCGACTGCTGGGTATGCGTCCTGCCAATTTCCCTCATGTACGTTTAGCACAGTTGGCGATGCTTTACCACGAGCGGCGTATCAGTGTATCACGTCTCATGAGTGCAGATGATCGTATGGCAATCACCGAAATGCTGCGTGTAGGAACCTCTGAATACTGGGATACACACTATGTATTTGCTTCTACTGCTTCTGCTCCGACAAAAAAGCGTATTACCGATAATGCAGTAACTTTGTTGCTTATCAATTCGGTTGCACCTTTTTATTACAGTTATGGCCGGCGTAAAGACAGTGAGCAGCATTGTGAGCGAGCTATCGCTTTGCTTGAACAGTTGAAAGCAGAAAACAATTATATTATTCGCGGTTGGATTGATTGTGGTATATTGGTGAAGAATGCCGCTGATAGCCAAGCACTCATCCAACTGAAGAAACAATATTGTGACCGTCGAGACTGTTTGCGTTGTCGTATTGGTTACGAATATCTGAGGAAGGAATACGGGACAAATGATCAATGATATAATAATGCAACAATGAAGAAAACACTATTACTTGCAGCTTTTATTGCTTCTACCTGTTTGGGACAGGCACAAGAATCTTTCACCGAACTTCCGGATCATGAGGCCTCCATAGCTGAGGAGTGGAAGGGAGTAAAGAACATACGTGCCGCATGGGGTACAAGTGATGTGCGTTACACATGGCATTCCTTGCCCGACGTCAAGACTCTGAAGCGTAGCGAGACACTGACAGCATGGCGTGGGGAGCGTGTGAGTACCCAAGCGGTCGTCTATAGCGGTATCGCTACAGATAGCCTCTCGTTGCTTACGATACAGCTTACATCATTCAGGAACGGACGCCACACACTGCCTGCAGAAGCTGTAACAGCAGCATTCGTACGTTATGTAAAGACCGATGCATGGGCTACTCCAGATGGACGTGGTGCAGGCTGCGGACACCGTCCTGACCATACAATATATGACTCGGCAATGGTTGCTGATATGATAGATCCTCATATCGAATCCATCAGCATGGATGCTATGAGTACACGTTCTGTTTGGGTAAGTTGCCAAATACCCACAGATGCCGCTTCTGGCACCTATAGTGGCATGCTTAGTATCAAAGCAGGTAAGCGTGTCGTGGCTAAGCTACCTCTTAATATAAAGGTTATGAAGCGTACATTGCCTTCCCCGAAGGATTGGAAGTTCCACCTTGACCTATGGCAGAACCCTTTTGCAGAAGCGCGTTACTATAATACACCGCTTTGGAGCGATGCCCACCTCGAAGCTATGCGTCCTTCGATGGAGATGCTTGCTGCTGCTGGACAGAAAGTAATCACCGCAAGCATCATGCACAAGCCCTGGAACGGACAGACTGAAGATTACTTCGACTCAATGGTTACCTGGACGAAAAACCTTGACGGTACATGGGAGTTTGGTTTTGAAGTATTTGACCGTTGGATCGAATTTATGATGAGTTGCGGCATCAGCGAACAAATCAACTGTTTCTCCATGATACCTTGGGCACTCAGTTTCCCTTACTATGATGTAGCTACCAATCGTATGCAGGTGCTTCGTGCTGCTCCTGGGGATGCAGCCTACGAGGATATGTGGGTTACCATGCTCAAGGCATTCTCTCAACATCTGCGTGAGAAGGGCTGGTTCCCTATCACTACCATTGCAATGGACGAGCGTCCTATGCATGCCATGCAAAAGGCTATGGCTGTAATCCGTAAAGCAGATCCCGAGTTCAAGGTCTCGCTTGCAGGCAACTGGCATCCAGAGATCGAAGCCGACCTCTACGACTATTGTATAGCCCTTGACCAAGCCGAATTGTTGCCTCAAGAGGTCTTCACCCGTCGTAAGGGCGAAGGCAAGAAAACAACTGTATATACCTGTTGCTCTACCCATAAGCCCAACACTTTTACCTTCTCTGTACCCGCTGAAGGAGCCTGGTATGGTTTCTATGTAGCCCAATCCAAGTATGATGGTTATCTTCGTTGGGCCTATAACAGTTGGGTGAAGCATCCACTTCACGACACTCGTTTCCGCTCATGGCCTGCTGGGGATACTTATATGGTGTATCCTCATGGACGTAGTTCGGTGCGTTTCGAAAAGCTCATCGAAGGCATACAGGCTTGTGAGAAAGTGCGTATCCTGCGTGAAGAGTTTACGAGAGCAAACGATTTTGACAGATTAAACAAATTGAATGCGTTGATCGGGAAGTTTAACTTCAATAGCCAATATACAGACGACTTTCCTACTCTTATGCGTCAAGGACAAGAGGAACTGAACGCACTATGAACGGACTGTTCTTATAATCTTTCAGTACTATGATACAGATACGTTGCATTAATAATGGTGAGACGAAACAGTTTGCTCCAGGGATAAATCTTCAGGAGGTATACGATGCCTTTGCGCTCGGCTTGCCTTATGGCGCGGTAAGTGCCCGTGTAAACAATAAGGTGGAGGGATTGGCTTTTAAGGTATACAATCACAAGGACGTGGAGTTTCTCGACATCACCTCCAGTTCGGGTATGCGCACTTATGTGCGTTCCCTTTTCTTTGTTCTTTCCAAAGCGATAAACGATCTGTATCCTAAAGGAGAGGTACTCATAGAACATCCCATATCCAAAGGCTATTTCTGTAGTCTTCGTATAGGACGTCCTGTTACCTCTTCCGATGTAAATAATATCAAGCTGCGTATGCAGGAGATTGTCGCTGCCGACATGCCCATACACCGCATCAACTGTCCCACGGAAAAGACCATTGAGCTCTTCAACCGCGAAGGGCGCCCCGATGTGACCACCCTGCTGGAAACGACGGGCAAGCTCTACTCTACCTACTATAAACTCGATGGAAAGGTCGATTTTTACTATGGCAGCCTACTCACCTCGACGGGCAAGATACACCTATTCGAACTACAGCAGTACCATGATGGTCTGCTTCTGCGTGTGCCCAACCGTGAGAATCCCGACACCTTGGAGGACATCGTCCGCCAGGACAAGATGCTCGGCGTCTTCAGCGTGCACCACCACTGGCAGGAGATATTGGGTGTGAGCACTGTGGGCGACTTCAACATTGCCTGCCGCAAGGGACATGCAACCGACCTTATCAACGTGGCCGAGGCACTGCAAGAGAAACGCATTGCTGGCATCGCCGATGACATACACCGCCGCGGTGCCCGCATCGTGCTCATCTCGGGTCCCTCCTCCTCGGGTAAGACCACCTTCAGCAAGCGCCTGTCGGTGCAGCTCATGACCAATGGGTTGCGCCCTGTAGCACTCTCGCTTGACGACTACTTTGTGGATCGTGAACATACACCGCTTGATGCCGAGGGTAACTATGACTTCGAATCGCTCTACGCTGTGGATCTCCCCTTCTTCAACGAGCAACTGAGTGCCTTGCTCCGTGGCGATGAGGTGCAGCTCACCAAGTTTGATTTTACCACAGGAAAGCGTTTGTTTACTGACCGTAAATTGCGTATCAACGAGCATACTGTACTCATCATCGAAGGCATCCACGCCCTCAATCCCGAGCTCACCCGGCACATCCCTGCAAAGGACAAATACAAGGTATATGTGTCGGCACTCACCACCATCATGCTCGACAAGCACAACTACATTCCCACCACCGACAACCGCCTGCTGCGCCGCATCCTGCGCGATTACAAGTACCGCGGCTACTCGGCCGAGGATACTATATCGCGCTGGCCCAGCGTGCGTAGAGGAGAGGACAAGTGGATATTTCCCTATCAGGAGAATGCCGATACGATGTTCAATTCGGCATTGCTTTTCGAACTTGCCATCCTGAAGAATCACCTCAGCCCTATCCTCGAGCAGGTGAAGGAGAGCTGTCCCGAATACAGCGAGGCCTACCGCTTGCGCAAGTTCCTGCAATACTTCGAGTCCATCCCCGACAATGGCCTGCCTCCAACATCCCTGCTGCGTGAGTTCTTGGGGGGGAGCAGCTTTGAGTATTGAGTTGATTCTCTTACTCTTAAGCCAATAATATTTTGAAATGTGGAGGGGGTCCCGTAGGTACGTTCGTTTCTATGCTCCGGCTCCCGAAGGGAAGGTGATGGTATATAAGGTCAATGGCAGTCAGCCTCGGTCAGCATGTGTTGACCGATATATTTTGCAGACACACAAGGCGTAGTGGCGGATTCCGGTCAGCAGGTCAGTTGATTTCGGGAGACCTGTTTTTATATAATAGGGATGTCATTATTTCTCTTAGCCGAATTTTTGTGTTACTTTTGCATCGAGAAAAACAATCTGACATTGATGAATAGCAAAGCGTCACAGATACAGGTACAGGGCCAGCAGATGGTGCAGACGCAGGGACTGTCGCCCCTGCAGGTACTGATAGCGCGCCTGCTCGGGCTCACCACCGTAGAGATGGAGGAGCGCGTGCGAGGTGAGGTCATTGACAACCCCGCCCTTGAAGCCTCGGAGCCTGACACCTCTGCCGGCGTGGCCGATCGCGAGAGCGAGGGAGGCACCGAGAGCTGCGAAGAACTTATCATGGGTGACTACAGCAGCGAGGACGATATCCCCGACTACAAGCTCAACGTCCTGCCACAGAGTGCTGAGCAGCAGGCCATACAGTATGCCGACATGCCTTCCTTCTACGACTATTTGTTGGGTCAGCTTCGTGAACAACCCCTCACCGAGGAGCAGACCACCATCGGTGAATACCTCATCGGATCGTTTGACGAGGACGGCCTGCTCCACAAGTCCCTGCTGAATATTGCCGACGAATTGGCTATCTATCATGGTATTGATTCTGACGAACACGCCATAGAGTATGTGTTGCGCTGTATCCAGCAATTTGACCCTGCAGGTATCGGTGCACGTAATTTACAGGAATGCCTGTTGTTGCAACTCGACCGTAAGGAGCAGACTTCGTTGGTGGAGAAACAGCGCTTGATACTTACCCAATGTTATGATGAGTTTACACACAAACGATGGGACAAGATAGCACAGCGCCTTGGATGGTCTTCCGAAGAGATTAGCTCCATTATCGCCGGGCTGGTGAAGCTCAATCCTCGTCCGGGGAGTGCATTGAACGATAGTTTCGGACGTAGTACAACACAAATAGTACCCGATTTCATCGTGGAAATCTTCGATGACAATATCAGCCTGAGTCTAAATAACCAAAATATACCGCAATTACGTGTAAGTGGGGAATTCATGCAGATACTTGACGAACAGGTAGCATCTTCTAATGCTGATAGCCGCAATGCAGCACAGTTTCTCCGGCAGAAGATAGAATCGGCCCGCGACTTCATTCATGCTATACAGCAGCGTGAGCAGACTCTCACTCGTACGATGGAGGCTATCATCACTTTGCAGCGCCCCTTCTTCCTTGAAGGTGACGAATCGCTTTTGCGTCCACTTATTCTCAAGGATGTAGCCGAATTGACGGGGTATGATATATCCACTATTTCGCGGGCTACCATTAGTAAATACGTGCAAACGCCTTTTGGAATATACCCTTTACGCTACTTCTTTGGTGATGGCATCGCCAATGCCGAGGGTGAGGAGGTTTCGGTAAAGGAGGTGCATAGTATCATCAAAGAATTGGTTGCTGCAGAGGATAAAGTTTCTCCTCTCACCGACGAACAGCTTGTTTCCGAATTAGCTCAACGCGGGTTTCGTGTCGCTCGTCGTACTGTAGCCAAGTATCGTGAGCAGCTGCACATTCCTGTAGCACGGATGCGAAAATGATGTAAAGGAAATAGGGATAGAGATGCTCTCATATCAATTTACCTTACAGTAATATGCAAGCAACTTTGCTTGCGCTCGTATTTTACGTAGCAGCGGCCGGCTTTATGCATGTCATATACAGTCTGCATCAGCAACTGCAATAGCTTGGGGTCGTTGGCACGGTATTCTTCAGGCTTGTCAAAACGGACATAAGTGATGTCAACGGTCGTACCATATTGATGGCAAGAGTTTTCTGAAGCATTGACATTGCCACTTCTGCGCAAGCGCTTGATATGATCTTTTGTGCGATACACGCTGGTAACAATAAAACGGTGGCGCCGGTCGTATCCACGGTTGTACAGTGAGTCTTGGAATGCTTCGCCCAAATCGTCAAGGAATTGTTTTGCTTTGGGGACTAAGTAGGGGGCCGAATGGATGAGCGGGTCTACCTTATATAATTTGTTTGTCTCGACGCGTAGCAGACCATACTTCCCTACCTCGAGCTCTTCTATGGTAAGTGTGTGGGGTGTACCATTTGCTTGGGCTGCTACAAGCTGTGTATCGTTGAGGTCATGGAATATCTGTGGATAATTACGGTAGGGGTCGCGGCGGTCCTTCTTATCGGGATTTCGGTTCGGCTTCTCGATGAGTTTTGCTGTTATGGGGATATTCTCTATCACATATTGCCGCAGATGGAAGTGGCAGATGCCTCGCATGTTGTAGCCTCCTGCGACTATCAGTGCGGTAATGGCCAATGTGCCTCCTAATAGTGCCATACCCTTCTTGCATACGATAGGTCCTCCTGTGAACCGTGTCACCATCCGCAAATATTTACGTAGCCATCCTTTGCCATACCATTTGAGGATTTGCGCCATGAAGGGGGCAATAGAGAGTCCTATCTTATATCCTAACAAATCGTGTGGTGTAGTAAATACACCACATAGTGCCATTATGAGCAGATATATGGGATAACCTATGTAGCCCAATTGGCGTACAGGCCATCTTAGTACATTGCTGCCAATGAGGAAGCAGATGGTGAAAGCGGTGAGAAACAATATTACTTTCCATCGGAACCACACACGCACCGTATAGTCGTCGCTCACGAAAAGCATACCTACCATATCGGTGAGTAGGAAAAGAATGCCCACCAGCGGTATCAACTGGGCAGCGAACAGGATGACATCTTTACGCGTAATATTCATGGATGTGCAAAGTTAGTGCAAGGCGATTGGAAATGCAAGTTTACCTGCGATTTTCCGATGTACAGCCTAACTTCCTGCTTGTGAAACAAGCTAAAGTTGGTACAAAATTTGGAGTATTTGTTGCATCATTGTCGAATATTTCATACCTTTGTACCGCATTGATGGGGTATGCTTTCAATTTCGTCTCTGTCAAACGCTGCTCGAATGGTGGAATCGGTAGACACGAAGGACTTAAAATCCTTTGGCCAGTGATGGCTGTGCGGGTTCAAGTCCCGCTTCGAGTACAAGAAACGTCCATTAAATCGTGATTTAGTGGACGTTTTGATTTTATTGGATGTAGGCGAGGTATAAATGTGCAACATTACATTGGAATTCCTCTGGAGGTTTTGTGCTGCTAATGCGGTTGTTCCACTGCCTATAAAAGGGCAAGAATCAAGAAAGGGAAATCAATCTACCGATACATATACGAACGTGTGCTCTACGAACTGCTGTTCCACCAACCCGAAGCGGATGAATTGTGCCAGCAGTTGTACGGCACGGTAACGAGGCAGACGGCCCAGCCGGGCAAAGCGGTTGAGGGTGAGCGGTTCGGGAGCTCCGGCGAGAAGCTGCAGCAACTGCTGTTCACGCGCTGTGAAGGGGAGCAGCGTGCCACCAGCTCTGTCGGCCTCGCGCCAAAGGGCCATCTGTACGGGCGAGGCCACGATGTTCTCATCGGCAATACGCACGAAGGCACACAGGCTGTCGTCGTCCAGCCGCGCACGCACGGGGCGCACATCCGACGGCTCCACCTCGGCAATCACCACATTGTGCCCCTCCACGCGGTGTACGGTCATGTGACAGGCCACGGGCGGTACACAGTAAATGGTTGCAGCAGCCTCCACCATGTATATCTCCTCATCGCTGCGTACACCGGCTATCTTACCATTGTCCTTCACCCCGATGAGCAGGCGCCCTCCGTCGGTATTGGCAAAGGCCGAGAGGGTGCGCGCAATCTTGCGCACATCGGAGATCTCATACTTGAAATCCTGTTGCTGGTGTTCGCCTTGGGCGATGAGACGGTGTAACAAGTGGAAAGAGGAAAGTTGAAAGTGGAAAATTGAAAGAGGAAAGAGGAAAGTTGAAAGATGAAAGTTGTTGCCATCCGAATGGTGACTTTCATCTTTCAACTCTCAACTTTCCACTCGCTTTAGTCCCATCTCCTTGGCTTTCTTCATCATGTATTCGTAGGCGGCATCGTGCTCGTTGGGGATGATGCCGTCGAGGATGGCATCCTTGATACTCATCTTGAGGGCACCCACCTCGGCACAAGGGGTGAGGCCGAAGGTGCGCATAATTTCGTCGCCATCGACGGGGGGTTGGAAGTTGCGTATGCGGTCGCGCTCCTCGAGGTCCTTGAGCTTCACGCGCACAAGACGGAAGTTGTCGAGGAAACGCTGCTTGCGCATCTCGTTCTTCGAGGTAATATCGGCTTCGCACAGCATCATCAGGTCGTCAATGTCGTCGCCCGCCTCGAAGAGCAGGCGTCGTACGGCGCTGTCGGTGACCTCCTCGTCGGCAATCACGATGGGGCGCATGTGCAGACCCACGAGCTTCTGCACATACTTCATCTTCTCGTTCATGGGGAGCTTCATGCTGCGGAAGATATTGGGCACCATCTTCTCACCGATGAAGTTGTGGTTGTGGAAGGTCCACCCTAAGCGCTGGTCCCAGCGCTTGGTGCGCGGCTTGCCTATATCGTGCAGCAATGCCGCCCAGCGCAGCCACAGGTTGTTGGTCTGGCGGGCGATGTTGTCGAGCACCTCAAGGGTGTGGTAGAAGTTGTCCTTATGCTTGCGTCCGTTCACCGCCTCTACACCTTGCAGGGCTGCCAGCTCGGGGAAGATGAGCGGCAGCAGGCCACAGCGGTCGAGCTCCACGAAGCCTTTTGAGGGGACGGGCGAGGCGATGATCTTGTTCAGCTCGTCGATGATGCGCTCCTTGGAGATGATCTTGATGCGCTCGGCATTGCGCGTGAGCGACTCGAAGGTCTCCTCTTCGATATAGAAGTTGAGCTGCGTGGCAAAGCGTATGCAGCGCATCATGCGCAAGGGGTCGTCGCTGAAGGTCACGTCGGGATCGAGCGGTGTGCTGATGAGGCGTTCCTCCATATCGAGTAACCCGTCGAAGGGGTCGGTGAGCTCACCGTAGTGTGCTGCATTGAGGCACACGGCAAGGGCGTTGATGGTAAAGTCACGACGGTTCTGGTCATCTTCCAGGGTGCCGTCCTCTACGATGGGCTTGCGCGAATCGTGCGTGTACGACTCCTTGCGTGCTCCCACAAACTCCACCTCCATGTCGCGCCACTTAAGCTGCGCCGTGCCGAAATTGCGGAAGATGTTTACATGGGCTCCGCGTCCCAATCGCTTGCGCAGCGCCTCGGCCATCTTGATGCCGCTACCCACCACGACCACATCGATGTCCTTGGAAGGGCGATCCAGATAGAGGTCGCGCACGTAGCCGCCCACGACGTAACATTCGAGTCCCAGCTCGTCGGCCGTGTCACCGATGAGGTGAAACAATTTGGTGTCGAATATCGTCTTCAGTTCTTCGGGTGATATATGTCGCATAATCATTTTTTATTGTCAACGGACAACGGACTAAAGTCCCGTCCAGATGAAAGACTATCGTTTGTTGTCTTTATTTAATCTGCGAAGTTACTCAAAAAAAACTATTTTCTCCCTCTCTCGGCTCCACCTTTTCACTTTTTTCACCTTTATCATAGAATATATGGAAGAATAGTGCTAATTTTACGGCACGAAAACGGCCGTGTCATTCTGAACGAATGACACAAAAGAGTATAACGATTATGAAAACCAAGAGCATCATCCTCACCCTCGCCACAGGCCTCCTGCTGGCCAACTGCATCGAAGACATAGAGAAACAGGCACAGCCCTACTTCCTGCGTGCCCAACAATCGTATGCAAGCCAGCAATATGCCCTTGCCAAACTGCAAATCGACAGCATCAAGCAGCTATACCCCAAGGCCTTTGATACCCGCACCCAAGCTCAGGCTCTCCTCATTGATGTGGAACTTGCCGAAGCACGTGCCGGCAAAGCCTATACCGACAGTCTGCTCACTGCCGCCCAAGCTAAAGCAGAACCCTTGGCCAAGGTCCTCTACTTAGACAAAGATGCCCGCTATCAGGACATAGGTACCTACTATGCCTCGCGCCACCGCACCGAGAAGAACGTGGGTAAGAGCTACCTGCGCCCACAGACCGACGAGCGCGGCACTTTTACCATCACCTCCTTTTATCGTGGCCGTGCCATAACCCCACAGACGCTTCGCTTCGCGGCTCCTGACGGCAGCTACGTAGACTTGCAGTCCACTGCCGAACCCTATGTGATGAGCGATGCCACAGGGTACACCGAGCGCACCGACTTTGCCGCCACTCCCGATGTGGCGCACTTCGTAGCCCAGCACACCACTGTCAAGGTCACGCTCATAGGAGAAAAGAGCAAGGCACAGATTCCCTTTGCCAAGGCCGAGGCACAAGCCCTCGCCCAAGTGGCCGAGTTCGCAGCCACGCTACAGTCCGTAGCCACATTGCAGTCCCAACAAGAGGAGTTGGCACGCCGTATTGCCTTCTATGAACAGCGGCAAGCACAACGACATTTCTAATCAAACACCTTGAACTTGTACCCTTCGGCCAATAGCCATTCGATGGCGCGGGGTAGGGCGTAGTAGAGGTTGTGGGTGGCCCGCAAGGAGTCGTGGAAGGTGATGATGGATCCGGAGCGGGCATACCGCTTTACCTTGCGCAGCACTTGACGGCCATTGAGCTTGGGGTTGTAATCGCGCGTCACGAGATCCCACATGACGATGCGGTAGCGCTGGCACAGTGCACGGTACTGGTTGAGGCGCATGAAGCCGTGGGGCGGACGGAAGAGGTCGGTCGTAAGGTAGCTGTTGGCCTTGTCGGTGTTGGCCACGTAGTCCTTGGTGCGCTTCTCGATGCCGCGCAGGTGGTTGTGGGTGTGATTGCCTATGTGGTGCCCGCGCTCGACGACCATCCTGTACTCGTCGGGGTGCTTGCGTACATTGTCGCCTACCATGAAGAAGGTGGCTTTAATCTTGTACTTGTCCAACACATCGAGTACCCAAGGGGTGACCTCGGGTATGGGGCCGTCGTCGAAGGTGAGGTATACGGCCCGCTCCGATGTATCCATCCGCCAGCATGCACGGGGGTACAGCCGGCGGATGAATTGTGGGGGTTGCTCAATGAACATAAGAAATACTTCTTAGGGGAGTTATAAGGAGTTAAAGGGAGATAGTCGCTTCGCTCTTGGGGAGTTAAAGGCCAATAGTTTGGTACACCGCGTATAG
>JAFWXS010000140.1 GCA_017517925.1 Bacteroidaceae bacterium
ATACTTGAGATTTCGTTTGGAATGTAAACCTATTTTGGATTATCTTTGCAATGCGTAAACTCATATAGGAATAAAGATTTACAGTGTAAACCTATATAGGATTCTAAGTTTAACCTGTCAACTTTTTTCAGTACACCTCATCCAAACTGATTTATCATAGGCTTGACAAAATTTTATCGAGCCTATGATAATTTTTTATCGCTTCGTTGACAAAATTTTGTCACTATAGTGATAATTTTTTGTCAAAGGCTCGAAAAAGTTTGACAAAAAAACAATAAGTTGATTTACAGAACTAATCAAGAAAATTTCCTGTCTAAGTAGCGATTTCCTTTTAGTCATCTAACAGCCATTTCCATATAGGGATTACCTCAATAGAGGTATCTGCTGTAGGTGTCAATGCGGCTTGCTCATCAAAAAGGATTTTATTTAATACAGAAACATAAAAAGCAGTGGTTTTTATAAAATACACTTTATAAAATGAGCCAAAGTGTCGTAGAGGGTGATTCTGCTCAGCCACTGCCAAACGAAGTTCGCTGGCCGAACTTTAGGTCGACGCCCGAAGGGGCTGAAGTCAAGGAAAAAGCAACCGATTTATGAACTTTTATCACCAGAAGAATAGCAAAGATATACCACTTTTATGGAGGAAAAGCAAATAATTTGATGATAGTGTGCGGAGTGTTGAAAAGTTTTAGTACTTTTGCGGTACTTTTTCGTAAGATTGAGTGCAGTCTGCAAGGGAAAGTACTTTTTGAAAGAAAAGGGTGTTATTGAATTATCTTCAATCTGTGAATTCTCGCAAAATTCCAATGGTACGAAGATGATGGCAGTAGCACCGCATCTGTTTGATTTATCACCCAGTGAACATTTTGTTCGTTGGGAGTATGATATTTCAATAAGGTGTGGGCTATTGTCTTATCCGTACCAAGGCAATGCGAGAAGCCTACAGATTGGGTGAGACAATATGTTCCTGCACCCTATTTTTATATTTAATGCCGAACGTGGGAACAGGGAGGCAAGGGAAATATGAAGAAGTTTTTACTATTAGTAATTACTCTAACAATATCTTTCTTGGCAACCTCACAAGAAGTTGTTACATACTTTGATGGCCAATCTAAGATTTATTCAGAGAGGGAAACAGCCTCGTTGTATTCCGTAAAACTAACAAATAAATATACTTTCGTAACGATAGAACTCTCTCCTACGAAAAATCGTTCCAGGATGAATTACTTCACCTCTGGCTTTACGCATATTAAAGTAGGACCATATTATCAGATTCGTTTTCTTGGTGCTCTTTCGAATGATGGCAATAGTTACCATCCTTGCGAGCCCGACCATGGTTGGGGATGGTCTAATTGCAAACCAGGGGAGAAATATCGTTATACATTAGTGTTTGATGGTAGAATCCCTCATGGATACACAAATTTTACTATGGTAGATGAATATACTCCCTATCATGGTTACTCGTTTTGGAATTACAAAATCAACAATCCCGATATTGTAGAGAAGACTGAATATAATGAATATTCTGTCAAGCAGCATGTCAACGACTACAATGATGGCATAGTTGGAATATATGAGGAGGTCAGCGAGAAACAGGGATATAAACTCGGCTGCATCAAGTCTGAGGATGGATATAAACTTATTTTCCTTGGGGGAGACAATAGTTTGGTTTGGTGGTATCAAGGAGATTTGAAGGCACACTTGAGAACAACTTCAACACCAGGATTATATAAAGCAATATGGCATTTAGCAAACAAGGATATCGCAGACGAAGCATACGTCGGATTTGATGGCAGTTCCATGCAGGTCGTTGTTGGAGGTTCGCAGAGTAACTACCTCAAGACATATCCCGCCCATACTGATGTGAGTGCCGAGCAGATGTGGAGCGGATCGGGTATAGAGATAGAGAGGGGACACATCATCACCAACTACCATGTGGTGGATGGCGCTGGTAGCATCATAGTGCAAAGAGTTGTCAACGATAGAGAAGAACAATTTGTAGGGGAAGTAGTAGCCACGGATAAAGTGAATGACCTCGCTGTAATCAGGATTACAGACACAAAATACTACAAGTATAGTCAATTACCATATTCTGTCAAATTCGCGACATCTGATGTAGGCGAGTCATGCTATGCCTTGGGTTATCCTATGATATCAACTATGGGAACAGAGATGAAACTAACGACTGGTGTAATTAGTTCTAGGAGTGGTTTTCAAGGTGATGTCTCTACCTATCAGGTTTCAGTGCCTGTACAACCAGGAAATAGCGGAGGACCTCTTTTTAATTACAGAGGAGAATTGATTGGTATTATTAATGCTAAGCACACGAATGCCGAGAATGTAAGTTATGCGATAAAGACCTCCTATGTGAGAAATCTTACAGAGAGTTTTACTAATGAGAACTTATTCCCAACCGCCAACCTCATATCAAGCAAAGACCTCCCAGGTCAGGTGAAGTCTATAAAGCCTTTTGTTTATATGATTCTATGTGCAAAACATTAAACATTTTATTTATTAATCTTCAATTTTATTATTATGAAACGTTCTGTTTTTTATTTGGCTATCGTTGCAATGGCATCTTGCATGTTAACTTCATGTACAACTAAAAGTTACACTTACATGGCATCTGTCCCAGTATCAAAATTGAGTGACTACACCACCGAGTATGTTGGAAAGCCTCACAATTACATCGTTTCTTCGCTTGGTGCTCCGGATAGACAGACTTCTGATGGTGCGGGCGGTACCATCCTCATATATGAGGAAACAACCGTCACGAGTACTAGTAGCAGTAACAGTGTAGCCGCTGCATATAATGTCAACTATTATAATAAGACATATACACCAGGAACTGCAACTACGACTCAATCAGTTCAAAGCGCCAACACCAGTTACATACATCTTTTTGTAAATAGCGAAGGTGTTTGTTATAATGTTAAAACTAACCACCAAAAAATCATCCAAGAAGAACGAGAAGGTCAGCGTATGGTATTAAGTAAAGGTGGAAAAATAACCTTGTGGAGTTTGGGAGGTGCGTATGCAGCATTTTTAGTATTGGCATTGTCTATAATAGGGGGGTAAAACTCTTAACCTATTCAAACGGAGGATTCTATGCCATCCCGTCACGTAAAATGAGGATACCAATGTGGTCTATCTTTTTTAGAGCATAATCCCAAAATATGAATTTGACAGAATCACTTCTCCCACCGACACCCCCACACCGGGGTGTCGGTCTTTATTTATCAATATCACAGCGCATTACAAGCAACTACCGACACCTCAGCAAAAAACCCTTTTCATTCCTCTTTCTTCACCTCGAAACCCAGTGCCTCGATGGTACGGATAATCTCTTCGCTGGGGGTAGAGCCAGTCACAGTGACGAGGCCGCTGGCAAGGTCGGCATCTACAGTCTCGGTGTAGGGTAGGGAGCTGATGGCGCGGATGACATTGTTACGGCAATGATTGCATCGCATACCGATGACGGTGAGCGTCTGCACCTGAGGCGCAGCGTCAGCACTGTAGCACGAAGTCTCCTCGTGGCACGCTCCACCGCAAGAGCAGTTGTGCGGTGTATCGCCGTCGGAGCAGCTGCAGGCATCGTCATTGCACCCTGAGGAGCAACTGCAACTCTGCGAGCCTCGCAGACGGCTGATAAGGGCATAGGCCAAGAGGAGGAGCAGCACGATGGTGCAGAGGAGGTTGAACCACGATGTTCCCTCGCCGTGACACGCCCCGTGGAGCATCGTGAGGCTCTCGGTAAACCATTCGCGCGGTAACAGGTAGTCGATGCCGAGGGCAAAGGCCAGTGCACCGCTCACGATGGCTGCGAGGTAGAGCCATAGCGTACGTCGGCCCAGCACCTTGCGGATGACGAGCACCGAGGCTACATTGACCGCAGGACCTGCCATAAGGAGCACCAGTGCGGTGCCAGGAGTCATCCCCTTGAGCATCAGTGCCACGGCAATAGGTATGGAGCCTGTAGCACACAGATACATCGGTATGGAGCAGGCCAGCACGAGCAGCATGCCCAAGAGTGGGCGGTGGGCAAAAGTGGCAAAGAAGCCGTCGGGCACGGCCACGGTGATAATGCCAGCTACGAGGAGTCCCAGCACGAGCCAGCGGCCGATGTCCTGCATCATCTCTACATAGCCATAGCGCAGGGCACCGAGGAACTTTTCCTTTAGGGTGAGTCGGGGAGCGTCGGTAGCCGTAGAAGCCTCGGCCTGTACGGAGCCTTCTGCGGCCTCTCTGTCGCGATCGAAGAGGTTGACCAGCATACCGCCCATCAACGCCGTAACAAGGGCTGCTATGGGGCGAATAATGGCAAATGGGAGGCCCATGAGCGAGTAGGTGGCAGCGATGGAGTCGACACCCGTCTGCGGAGTGGCGATGAGGAACGAGGTGGTGGCTCCCTTGGATGCTCCTTCACGACGGAGCGACATGGCGGTGGGCAACACGCCACACGAACACAAGGGTAGGGGAACACCCAAGGCTGCGGCATAGAGTACCGAACGGAAACCGCGCCCCGAGAGGTAGCGATGATAAAGACGGGTAGGGACGAAGGTGTGCATCACACCGGCTATGCCGAAACCTAACAACAGGTAGGGCGACATCTCATGGATGAGGTTGAGTATCTCTTGCATAATTTCTATCTTTTCATTCTTTGTCAGCTGCTATCTTCTCTTCGTGCTGACATCACTCGCTGCAAAGGTACGACTTTCCTCGATTTTGGTCAAATGTTTAGAATATTCTAAGGCTTTCCGTGCCAACTTTGCAACTTGATTGCAACAATTCGCGAGACGGAGAAAAATCCCGACAAGGAAAATCGGAGTTAAATAGATGAAATATAGTAAGTTAAACCGAAAAATAGCCTCTGAGAATCGTTTCTTTTCGCTCGTCCCGTCCCTCGGGTCGAAAAAACGCAAGGATGGGGCGATAGAAAAAGGAGTGAAAATCAAGACTTGGAATTACAAGCAAATATCATCGTATCGGACATAGGTGATTGTGTCGTTCTTGTGCTCCACGACAAAGAAAGAAGGGCAGTCGCAATCGGGGTATACAGTGTAGTAGAGCGATACCGTGTCATTGTGCTCTTCTCTTTCGATTTGCTTGAGATACTTGTGATGGGAAAGATTAAGTTCGTTGATATTGTCACCCACTTTCACTTCCAGGCTATCGGTGATGTGTAAAGTGTAAAAACCTTTATCCATTAAGATGGAGCAAACCCATTTCTCCTCAAGCCCATTAAAGTTCCCGTACTCTAAATCTATTCGGATGCCCTTTCATCGTACCAATACGTTGCTCCACCATCGGGATCTGCATTTTCAGAGAAGCAGGTGCAGGTTCCGTATACCGAATCCAACTGTTCTTTGGAGTATTCGTAGCCAAAGTAGATGACATCGTCGTTGGTCTCGTGATTGTAGATATAGGCACTGGGCGAGGCGCCTCCTTCAATACGCTTTCCTATAACTGTTGCTACAGGCGCCTGTTTGAGGTTAGTGTTTTTTTGGTCGTTCTTATTCGAGTTTGCACAACTCGATACTAAACATACGAGTAGGATTGGAATGATTTTCTTCATTTTCTAAAGAATCATTGTTTATATTACTAATTATCAGTTGACTAATATTCTATTATGACCTTTCTTTACCTTATACTTCACACCATTTACAATGAGCGTATACGATTCGGTGGATTCAGCGATTATTGCATCTCCTTCGCGGATGAGGGTAGTGGTAACATTCCCGAAGCGGAGATTCTCGATGCCGTGGCGTGAGGTGGTGTTGGTGCGCCAAACGATGCGGTTGGTGCTGCCATCGGCACGGATGCCGATGATGTTCTCGATAAACATGGAGATGGGGATGAGTCCTGTCCAACCCACGAAGTTGGGCTTCACGAGGTGGATGCCTGTCTCGTTGGTTGCGGGGACGTTCATGTCGGGCGAGTAGAGTTCCCAGATGGTGCCGGTAGACTGATACAGTTCGTGCACTGCCTCCATATTCCTTCGTGCGATGGATTCGGCCAATGCTTCGTGTCCGCGACGCTCAAGGCCCTTCACTGTCATATAGGTGGTGGGAGCCCACACACCACCACGCCAGTAGCGGCCACGAGGGTCATAGTAAGGTTGGTTGGCGGCAAGCGAGGGTAGGGGAAGGCGACGCCAGAAAAGGGTCGTGTCCTCTATCGCTTCGGTCATGCGACTTACCTGCTTGGGCGAAGCGATGTC
This sequence comes from Bacteroidaceae bacterium, assembly GCA_017517925.1. GTDB lineage: Bacteria > Bacteroidota > Bacteroidia > Bacteroidales > Bacteroidaceae > UBA1189. The sequence goes on from JAFWXS010000140.1 coordinate 6,221, forward strand.
GGCCAGGATAGGCCAGAAGGTGGCGGTGGTAATCCATGGAGTTTGCTCACCATCGGGAGTGACATCGTGATACAATCCTGTGCTGTCGCTCCACATGTAGCGGTTGATTTGCTTGGCCAGCGCTTTGGCTCGCTTACTATATGTCTTGGCTTTCTTCTTATCCCCGAGGATACGGCATATTTCGGCCAAGTTATCGTAGCACATCTTGATCTGCGACGACATATCTACCCATCCCATCGGACTCGTCGAAGAGTGTATATCTCCATTGGGAGAGGGGCGACCCATGTCGCGCGGTGTGTTGTCCATGCCGCTGGCTTGTCCGTTCGACCAGTAGAGCCCGTGCTCCGTGCCCTCGGCTCTGCGGTGCTGCTCCACCCACGCAATGTACTTCTCTATGGGAAGCAATATCTGCTCCAAGCGTGCCGTGTCGCCCGAGAAGCGGAAGTACTCCATCTCGGCCCAACTGAAGAGAGGCGGATTGATGGTGCGGGCGTAGTTGTCGCCCAAGCCCCAATGATGATCCACGCCGTCGGCCTCGTTGATGACGCGACATATCATGCCATCCTCGTGTTGTCTGGCGTAGAAGTTATCGTGCGACTCAATGAAGGGGAACACATGATGCGCATAGCGACCAAACATAGCCATGAAGTGTGTGTCCCATTGGAATATCTGTGGCGACAAGCCCTCGTCAATCCAGTTGGCCACAAGGGGAGATCCAGGAGGGGGTGCTTGTAGATTAGAAAAGGCTATCGCCCACGCCTTCCAATAGAGTTCCACCCACTCGGGATTCTCGTCCCAGATAGGGGAGGGGAGCTCCGCTTTTGCCTCCTCAAAACGCGGAAGTGCACTCGGTGTATAGGTGTTCTTATAGAAGTATACCCCACGCGCGCCATCGTCCTGTGCAGAGAGATTGGCGGTAGGGAATAGGAGGAGTGCAGATAGCAAACAATGGGTGAACTTCATGGTCTTATTGTGGTTTTGTATTTGTCATCTTGAGCATAGCGAAAGATCTCGCAAATGTCTCCTTAAAGGCAATGAGAAGAAGCATTATGAATCACTCTCCTTCGAGACAAAGCAACGAACTCACATCCACTCCTTCGGGGAAGATGGTGCGTCCCTTGAGGTCTACCAATTCAATGATGAAGTTGATAAAGGTAGCCTTTGGAGCAAACTTCTGCACGAGGTTATAAGCCGCAAGCATGGTGCCTCCGGTGGCTAAAAGATCATCGTGGAGGAGCACTACATCGTTCTCCGAAATGGCATCTTTGTGTATCTCGATGGTGTCCGTTCCGTACTCTTTTTGATAACTTTCTTGAATGGTTTCGGCTGGAAGTTTCCCAGGTTTGCGAGCCAAGACAAATCCGGCACCTAAACGAATTGCCAAACTTGCACCAAGAATAAATCCGCGCGACTCGATACCCACCACCTTGGGGATTTTGCGCTACACGAGAGAACCAGTCATGCCGATGCAAAAAAGATAGTACTTTACTGTCAGTACTCAAGTACTTGCCCATCAGTATTGCAATACTGACGGCTAAGTACTATGCGGTGGATAGGGCCTTTCTTTCAACACTCTTTGCCCCACAACAATCGGAGAGATTAATGTGGTTAATACTACGATAATCCAAAGATTCCCTTGAGTAAAGTCGTATGACATGAAGAAGTGAGAGATAGGAAAACCTTGTTTGATAACCATCGTGAGGTCAAACAAATTTGTAAGTATACACCACAAGACCCCAAAAATACAATAATCCCGTTTCGTACAATGCTTAATCTTTGGTATCAGCCAATATGCCATTAAGAAGATACACGCACTGAGTATTAAACCACTCAATACTTGCGCTGGGAAATGGCCAAGCTTAACCAATACATTTTCTCTTAATCCCCCATTGAGAATAGCGATTGGAACAATAAGTACCCAAACTCCAACAGCCTGTAAAATCTTTTTCATTCTAATTTAATCTAATAAAACTCAGCGTTTCATTTCTATTACTCACCTTCAAGGCATAGCAGTGATGTTACGTCAACATCCTTGGGGAAGATATCGCGGCCTTTGAGGTCAATGAGCTCAATGATAAAGTTTATATAAGTAGCCGTTGGAGTGAACTTTTGCACGAGATTGTAGGCAGCAAGCATGGTGCCTCCTGTTGCCAAAAGGTCATCATGGAGAAGCACTACATCGTTGTCCAAAATGGCATCTTTGTGAATCTCTATCGTGTCTACGCCGTACTCTTTTTGGTAACTTTCTTGAATGGTTTCAGCCGGAAGTTTTCCAGGTTTGCGAGCCAACACGAAGCCCGCACCCAAGCGAATGGCCAGACTTGCACCCAAGATGAAGCCTCGCGACTCGATGCCAACGACCTTGGTGATGCCTTTATCCTTATACATTTCATAGAGTGTATCCTCCAATTCTTTCAAGCATTCGGCACTCTTGAATAGGGTAGTCACGTCGCGGAACAGTATGCCAGGAATAGGAAAATCAGGAATACTGCGCAGGTTGGATAATAGTAGTTCGATGTTCATAGGTTTATGTTTTTAACTTACATTGTTTCACGTGAAACATTATCGGCCCAAAAGTACTAAAAGCACATTGATATCGCTGGGCGAAACGCCGGGGATGCGGCTTGCTTGAGCGAGGGTTTCGGGGTCGATTTTGGTCAGCTTTTGGCGTGCTTCGGTAGATAGAGATTGAAGCGAATTGTAGTCGAAGCGGCCGCGAATCTTGATACTTTCGAGGCGCTGCATCTTGTCGGCAATCATACGCTCTCGTTCGATGTAGCCTTGATACTTTATCTTGATTTCGGCTGCCTCAATGATCTCTTCCTTGCGTTCAGTGATGCCATCGAGTAGGGTGGCTAAAGCGCGTATCTCGCGACTCATATTGTCGAGTGTGATTTGTGGACGTGCGAGCAAATCGATGAGTTTGCAACCATGAGCGAGTGGGGTGGTGCCAAGGCGTTCCAACGTCTCATTGATGAGCGCGGGCTTGATAGAAAAACTCTTGGCAAAGGTGATGATTTCTTCGACTTTTTCACGCTTGCTGCATAGGCGATCGTAGCGTTCCTTAGAGGCCAAGCCTAAGTTGTATGAACGCTCGGTGAGGCGCATGTCGGCATCGTCTTGACGGAGCAGGATACGATACTCTGCACGTGAAGTAAACATGCGGTAAGGTTCGTCCACACCCTTTGTCACGAGATCATCGATGAGTACGCCAATGTAGGCTTCGTCACGACCGAGCGTGAAGGGCTCGCCACCATGGCAAGCGATGTGCGCATTGATACCCGCAACGAGACCTTGGCCTGCGGCCTCTTCGTAGCCCGTAGTGCCGTTGACTTGGCCTGCAAGGAAGAGTCCCTTCAGGATCTTTGATTCGAGTGTGTGGCGCAATTGCGTGGGGTCGAAGTAATCGTATTCGATGGCATAGCCAGGGCGATAAACTGCAATATCGCGGAAGGCGGGCACTTGGCGCAATGCCTCGAGTTGTATCTCCATCGGGAGCGATGAGGAGAAGCCGTTAAGGTAAAGTTCGTTGGTCGTTTCACCCTCGGGCTCGAGGAAGAGCTGGTGCTGCTCCTTGTCGGGGAAGGTGACGATTTTGGTCTCTATGCTGGGGCAATAGCGCGGACCGATACTCTGGATTTGTCCGTTGTAAAGGGGCGATTCGTCCAATCCATCGCGTAGGATGCGGTGCACCTCAGGGTTAGTGTAGCAGGTCCAGCAGCAGAGTTGCTTCAACTTGCGTGGCTCGCTCATATAGGAGAAACTATGGAAGTCGCTCTCGCCCTCCTGAATCTCCATTTCATCGATGTGTACGCTACGTTTGTCGATGCGTACGGGAGTACCCGTCTTCATGCGACCTACGGTGATACCGTGGCGTGCGATGGATTCGGTGAGTCCGTACGATGCAGGCTCGGCCATACGTCCCCCAGGGAGTTGCACACGACCTACATGGAGCAAACCGTTGAGGAAGGTACCTGCGGTGACTACGACACTTTTGGCGTGGAAGGTCACGCCCCACACGGTGTGTACACCGATGACTTCGCCATTCTCTACAAGTAGCTCGTCAACGGTGTCTTGCCAGATTCGGAGGTTGGGGATATTGTCGAGAATCTCGCGCCAAACCCAGATAAACTTCTCGCGGTCGCACTGAGCACGGGGGCTCCACATGGCGGGACCCTTCGAGCGATTGAGCATACGAAACTGAATCGCCGTACGGTCGGTCACTAATCCCGTGTATCCACCGAGCGCATCAATCTCGCGTACTATCTGTCCCTTGGCAATACCACCAATGGCAGGATTGCAACTCATCTGCCCAATCTTGTTCATATCCATCGTAATGAGGCAGGTCTTTGATCCCATATTGGCGGCGGCAGCGGCAGCTTCGCATCCCGCGTGGCCTGCACCAATCACAACGACGTCGTAGAAAAATTCCATTGTATCTGTAGTTTTATCGAAAGGACAAAGTTACGCAATTCTACACAATATCCGTTGTCAAGAGCCCAAAAATCTCAAATTCTACCGCCTCATCCTTGCGTTTTTTCGACCCGAGGGAAAGGACAAACGAAAAGAAACAATTCTCAGAGGCTATTTTTCGGTTTAACTTGCTTTATTTCACCGATTTAACAACGATTTTCATTGTCAGGATTTTTCTCCGTCTCAGAATCGGAGGGCTCCGATAGACGAAAAAAGAGGAAAAAAAGAGCCAAATGGCAAAACTGAGAGGAAAAGGAAGTTGCTTTAAATCGGAGCCTCCACACTTTTTGGATTTTCGCAGGCTTGAAAAAGTTTTCCATCGAACTGAAAAATTTTTTTCATAGGTGCGAAAAAGTTTACTATCTTTACGGTTAGTATAAAAAACGCAGAGCAACTTCATCTTTACGAGATGCCCAACGAACGAGTTGTGGCATTCAGCACCACTCGTCATGGCGGACGGGGTAGTGGGGCATATGGAACTTTTAATTGTACGCCTTACACGGGCGATGAGCCAAGTGTAGTGCGAGCGAATCAGGAACTATTATGCAGGTTGATGGGCATGACGGCAGAAAGACTTATCATTCCCTATCAGACACATAGTTGCAATGTGATGATCATTGATGAATCATTTTTACAGTTATCGTGCGATGCACGCCATGCGATGTTGCAGGAGAAAGATGCAGTGATTACCAATATACCCAACGTGTGCCTCTGCGTGTCTACTGCCGACTGTGTGCCTGTGTTCCTATATGACTCGGTGCGTGAGGTTGTAGCTGCTGTGCATGCGGGATGGCGCGGCACGGTGGAAAAGATAGTGGCACATACGCTACAGGTGATGTGCGAGCATTATGGCACACAAATGGGAGACGTTTATGCCGCTATTGGTCCTTGCATCTCATTAGAAGCCTTTGAGGTAGGCATAGAGGTGTATGAGGCTTTTGAGCAGGCTGGCTTCGACATGGAGCAGATAGCACATTGGCACCCCGAAAAAGAAAAATATCATATTGACCTCCCTGCTGCCAATCGCCTACAGTTGCTTGCCGAGGGTGTGCCTCTCGCACAGATTCACGACAGTGCTATCTGCACTTACACCCAGCACGAAGACTTCTTCTCGGCACGCCGACTGGACATCCGCTCGGGACGCATCCTCAATGGAATAGTGATTAAAAAATAATTTTATACAACTTTTACCATATCCATGGTATCATGCGATAGCGAACACGCTTGGTATAGTCGGTATATCCGGGTAGCCCTTGGTGTAGCACCTGTTCCTCGTTTTTGATACGTGCAGCAAGCAGTAATATGCAAGGCGACATCATCAATAATGCCCACCATGAACCGAGCACAAGGGGAATGGCAAGGTAAAGAAGAGTGACGGCAAGGTACATCGGATGGCGCACGATACCATACAGACCGGTATCTATGACACGTTGGTTAGCCTGTACCTCTACCACACGCGACAGATACACATTCTCGCGCAGCACCTCGGCATAGAGCGCATAGCCCACAAGGAGTATCACAGAGGAGATAATCACGAGAAGATTGGACACATGACTCCACCCGAAACGGAAGTCAAGTCCGGCTACGATGAATGAAGCCACGAGCAACAATCCCGACAATGCCACTACGCCCTTTTGCTCCTTCTCGCGCTCCTTCATCTCCAACCGCTTGCGCAGTAGCTCGGGATTTTTCACAAACAACACTGCTCCCATGATAAGGATAGAGATAAACAACAAAGCAATGAAAAGCCAAGCACCCCGATAGGCCAGCGTGCCTGCTGGGACAAAGAGCATAGCCCCTGTGATGAGCAAACCACTCAAGAAGGCTATCAAGGTCTTCAGCAATAGTTTCATAGGAAGTGAGTTCGTATTACTCTATCAGTAACTGACGGGCAAACTCCCAGATGACGATGCCCGCCGTAACCGATACGTTGAGCGAGTGCTTGGTGCCGTATTGAGGCAGCTCGATGCAGCCATCACTCATGTCCACAACCTCCTGCTGAACGCCCTTCACCTCATTACCGAAAATGACAGCATATTTCTTTCCTTTCTCCAAGCGGAGATCTTGCAATGCAATGCTTCCTTGTACTTGCTCGATGGATAGCACGGTGTAGCCCTCATCATGGAGCTGCTGCACCGCCTCGCGCGTATCCTTAAAGTACTGCCATGCTACAGAGTCCTCGGCTCCGAGTGCTGTCTTGTGCATCTCTGCCGAGGGTGGGGTAGCGGTCACTCCACAAAGGTAGATGCATTTCACACGATAGGCATCCGAGGTACGGAACACCGAGCCCACATTGTGCAGACTGCGTACATTGTCGAGCACTACCACGAAAGGCACCTTGTCGACCTCACGGTAGTCGGCCACGTTCATACGGTTGAGTTCGAGGATATTGAGCTTCTTCATCATTTATTTCTCCTTTACTTAATCAAATATATGGACACAAGGTATCATATACAATGATATGAACAAGAAAAACAACATATAGCAAGATGACATCAATTTATCTCCCTTTAACTTCATTTATCTCTATAGATTCTACTTGCAACATTTCTTCATGGACTGAACGATATCTGAAACAACAGAAATAGTATAGATCAGTGCAGCATAGGCAACGGGGATAAATAGCACCTTAAACCCACCACATAAAGCCGCCTGCGTAATACCATCAGGAGAAATTCCACCCGCAGCTTGTACCTGATCTAACATTTGCATTAAATCTAATGATTTCATAAGCAAGATAATGCCCCAAGCTAAACGACCTAACTTTCTGACAAGATGCGGCGCTTTCCAAATTGAAACAATCAAGAGTACAAGATTGATGGTAAGCAAACTCATGGTTACCCAACCACCTTCAATAAATCTTTCAAATATAAATATAAACATAATACTAGGTACACAGAGCAATGATACAAATCCTCTGCCATGCTGCTCCATTCACATGACTTCGGTTATCTGAGACTTTATTCTTCCCGTATTTTTGAGCAAAGGTATATTAAATGTTTTTCAAATCCAAAAATTGGATATTTTTGTATAAGGCTAAGTTTCTCATGATTTTATTATAAATAACACACAACAAAAACAACGGACGTGAATTCACGTCCGTTACTTATATTCAATTTATCAACGACTCAATCAATATCAATGAGCTGCATGTGCTTGTTGAAGGTGAGCTCTACGCGATTGTTCAGTTTCACCTCCACTTCGCGGTGGTCACGCTCAATCTTGGTGGCCTGAGCCTCGGGATAGTGGGAACGGATAATCTGGTTGATAGCTTCGGGCACAATGCCTGAGGGGAGAGGATTGGTGAGGCAGTCTACCTCGGTCCAATTGCCTTTGCGGTCGAACTCCACTTTGCTGCCATCGGTGAAGATAACATCGTAGTTGAGTTCCATAACATCGAGTTCCTTGCGGGCCAACGAAATTTTGGCATCAGGGAAATAGGTGGAGAGGAAGGTCTGCGCCTTTTCGGGCAACTGATGGCGTTCGATGGGCTGGTGGTTGTCGGCACAAGCAGTAGTCACTAAAGTAAATACACACGCGAGGAAAAGCATCATCTTTTTCATAATTGTAATCGTTTTTCTGTGGTTAAACATCGTTTATTCATTATTTACACGACAAAGGTAGAGTCCAAATTCTGAAAAGATTCTGAAATTTCGTACAAAACGAATGAAAAAATGTTTTTTTTCGAAACTTTTTTCAGAATAGGTTCTTATATTCCATTCGTTTGTCATTCTGAACGAAGTGAAGAAACGTGTTCCCGCCCGAAGGGGCTAAAGGCAATCTCGAAAAGTGGAATGACTAAGTCCTCGCGCGGGGTCCGTTCGCTACACTCAGGATGACAGAGATGCTGGATAAGCATCTATATTATTAACGACTGACAGTAAAGATATGTTTACCCTGCTCGAACGTATAGCCCACTTTGAGATGGCTTGCCTCACAGATGGCCTTCACGATGGAGAGTCCCAGGCCATTGGAGTTTTTCTTGCCATGCTGTCCACGATAGAAGCGGTCGAAGAGGCGTGATGCATCCAAAGCCTCGGCATCACCCGTATTAGCTACACTCAATACTTCCTCCTTTATATATATATCAATGGTACCATGAGCCTCGTTGTGCAGATAGGCATTGCGCAAGAGGTTACTCACGAGCGAAGTGAGCAGTTCCTCATTGGCACAGAGGATCCACTGGTCTTTTTCGTAAAGGCGTACGGTGATTTCTTTCGATTCATACACCTCGGCAAGCATCTCCATCTGATGGCGAATCTTGGAGTTGAGATTCACCTCGGTATGCTCAATGTATTGGTTGTTTTCTATCTTCGAGAGAAAGAGCAGTGTCTTGTTGAGTCGGATGAGTTCACCGATGGTCCGGTACATCTTGGCCAGTTCCATCATCTGCTGCTCGGTCATGGCACTATCGTTCATCATAAGTTCTATACGGTTTTGGCATACGGCAAGTGGAGTCTGCAATTCGTGCGAAGCATCTCCAATGAAACGACGCTCGCGCTCATACACCTCCTCAATACGCTGTATGCAGGCAGTCACCGACTCGTTGAGTTGCTGAAATTCAGTCACATTAGTTTCATTGTTCAATTCTTGCGGCTTGCCTATGGCATATGAATCGAGGTAGTGCAGTACCTTGTAGAGCGGTCGCGTATGGCGCACAAACACCCAGGCAAACACCCCGATGATAACCAACATCATCACGATGAGCAGGACGAGGGTGGCTACGAGGATGGTGCTGATGACCTCGTTACGCTCATATACAGGGGTCATCACCGTCAGTTTCCACCACGTACCGTCGTTGTGTTTAAATATGGTGTGCATCACACGGGCAGGCTCATCTTCAAGTTTTGCTGCTATGTAGATATTCTTGTATTCATACTCTACCTTCTTGTCCATCGCTACCTCTTCGGGCATTATTTGCCGTATGTAATAGGTGTTGTTGGAGCCGTCAGTAGAGTCGGGCAGTGCCTCGCCCGAGAGCCATTGGCGCATGATGTGCTCGGAGTATACTCCCAAATGATCGTCTACCTCATCGATGAGTTCGTCGCTGAGGATAAAGTAAAACGCTACCGACCATACTCCGAAGATGAGGAGCAGGGGAAGGATGAGGTTACGTATGGCGTGCGTAGTGAGTTTCATGAGAGTGGAAAGTGGAAAGATGAAAGTGGAAAGTTGCGGATAGTTTTAATTTTTCAATTCTCAATTTTCAATCAGTTTATATCCCATCCCATACACCGAAGCAATCTCAATGCTGGCATTCCACGCAGTGAGCCGCTTGCGCAGGTTCTTTATCTGGGCGTAGATAAAGTCGTAGTTGTCCACATCATCGAAATGGTCGCCCCAAATAGATTCGGCGAGCATGCTCTTGCTCACGATACGATTGGGCCTCTGCATGAAGTAGAGCAAGAAATCAAACTCCTTGCGCGAGAGCTCCACCTTCGCTTCCCCTACCCACACCTCAAACGTATGTGGGTTGACCTTCACATTGCCGTAGCTCACGTATTGCTCTCCGCCCTGATTGTTGCGTCGCATCACACTCTTGATACGCGACAATAGCTCGGCCAGATGGAACGGTTTGGCCAGATAGTCGTCGGCTCCAAGGTCGAGCCCCTCTACCTTGTCTTCTATGCTGTCGCGTGCCGAGATGATGATGAGGCTGCCCGTCTTCTTCATCTCCTTGAGTTCGCGCAGCAGGTTCAGCCCATTGCCGTCGGGAAGGTTGATATCGAGCAGTATGCAGTCATACGTATAGTCCGACAGCTTGATGAGCCCCGTACGATAGTCGGGAGCCACCTCCACCACATACCGCTCCTGCTCCAAGGTGCTGCGCAGTATTTCCTGGAATGAGAGGTCGTCTTCGATGATGAGGATTTTCATGGTTTTAGTAATCTATGTTAAACGCAACAAAAATACAAAAATTCAGAAAATGAACTTCAAAATCATTATTATTATTATTATTCACTCCTTCTGTTCATTTTCTTTGTCAGCCATCGGCGCACAGGCTCATCGTAAAACTTGAGACATAAGAAAGCAAGGAGTATGCTTGCTGTTATCACCAAAATCACCACACAAAGACAATCTTGCAAAGTATAATACTGCTTGTCGATAAGCCAAGCATAGAAAATATACATAATAGGATAATGGACTATATACAACGGATAGGACATAGCACCAAGCACCATACTGATACGATTCGTCATGGCACTGACTTCATCATTACTTCCACATGCACCTAACCATACGATGAGTGGAAAAATGAAAGCAATACATACAAACTCATACAAACAGTTAAAATTGACGTTTCCCTTTGATTCTATATAAGGGACAGAAAACAGAGTGATAAGCAATAGAATACATATCCAGAATGCACCCTTCACTTTCATTGGCTTGAAAGTACGCGCAAGCAACATACCCATAGTGAAAGGGAACAGCATACGCACCAATCCTCCAAAAAAGTTAACTTTATCGATAGTCCACCCTACACCAATCATACCATACCATGATACGTCACCAAGAAAAAACCAAGCATGAATGCACCCCAAAAGAAATGTAAGTACAGCAAGTACCTTAGTAGATAAACGACGTATAAAGAGAGCATAGAGTATATTACCCACATATTCAAAGAAAAGCGACCATCCAGGTCCATTAAGCGGAAACATCTCACCATTACCACGCACTTCATAAGGAATACCAGGTACAGCCGGTATCATAAACATGGTGAGCAGCAAAGCTACCATCACCCAACTTATAGGAGCCGTAGTGCCATCCCAACGCTCAAAGCCTACAAAGGCGAATGATGCAAATCCAATAATAGCACCCATGATGAGCATCGGATGCAAACGGATGAGACGACGCTTAAAAAACTGCCAAGTACTCATCTTCTCCCAACGACTATCGTAGGCATAACTGATGACAAATCCGGAAAGGATAAAGAAGAAATCCACGGCTATATGCCCATGATTCAACACAGCAATGATCCCACTGCCTGCATTATTGGTCACTTCGGCAAAGGAAAAACCTTCATAAATATGGTAGAAGAGCACAAGGATAGCTGCTACTCCACGCAGTCCGTCAAGCAACATATAATGTGGCTTGCTGTTTATAACCGATAAAGCATTATCCTGTTTCATTGGATAATGTCATGTTTTAACGAAAGAATTAAATATAAGATAACTCATCATCGCAAAGTTAATGCAAAGCAAGCGAAATATCAACAATTACGTAGAGTTTTTTCAAGCCGCAATGTGTAAGTTTCACATAGTTAACTTTATAATCAAACTATAGTTTGGATTTGTTTTCTTTTTAAAAACTATCGTTTTCCTTTATCAAAACACAAGTTTTTACCTATCCAAACTACAGTTTGGACAAAGGAAAATTGGAGTTTGGAAGTATCCAAACTGAGCATTCATAAGTTTTACTACTTTAAATCACTTCAACCAACTTATAAAACAGACAAATAATCTGTCGGAAATTAGGATGCAAGGAAAATAAATTGCACCTTTGCAATAAGGATAATAGCAACAACTAACGACTATGAAACGAATCATCAACCCAAATATCGGAATATCCGAAGAGGAAGGATATAACTGCTTTGCATGTGCCCCGCACAACGTGCATGGACTGCATATGGAGTTCTATGAAGACGGTGATGATGTAGTGTGCTACTGGATCCCAGAAACGCATTTCCAAGGATGGACAAACACGCTACACGGTGGCATACAGGCTACACTCATCGACGAGACGGCAGGGTGGGTGATAGCCCGCAAGCTGCAGACTACGGGCATGACTACCAACCTCAACGTCAAGTACAAGCGACCCATACCCACTAGGCCTGATACAAAGCTCGAAATACGTGCCCACATCACTGCCATGAAGCGCAACTTTGCTCTCATGGAGGCTACCATCATCTGCAACGGTGAACTGTGCACTACAGCCGAACTAACCTTCTATTGTTTCTCGCAAGAGAGAGCCAAAGAGGAGTTTCACTTCCTCCCCTACAAACTGGAGGATGAGGAATGAGCACATTGCGAGATGCTTCGCTAAGCTCAGCATGACACAAAATATAATACGATATACCCATGAAAAAGATTGTAGTACTCACTGGTGCCGGCATGAGTGCCGAGAGCGGCATCAGCACCTTCCGCGACTCGGGCGGACTGTGGGACAAGTATCCCGTTGAGGACGTAGCAACCCCCGAAGGCTATGCACGCAATCCACAACTTGTAATCGACTTCTATAACGCACGACGCAAACAACTGCTCTCCGTAGAACCCAACGAAGGGCACCGTCTCGTAGCAGCATTGGAGGAGCAGTACGATGTGACCGTAGTGACACAAAATGTGGACAACCTACACGAGCGGGCAGGCAGCACGCGAGTAATCCACCTCCATGGCGAACTCACCAAGGTGACCTCAAGCTTCAGTCCAAACAACCCAAAATATATACGCGAGTTGCACCCCGAAGAGTATGAAGTACACATGGGAGACTGCGCTGCAGACGGCAGCCAACTGCGCCCCTTCATCGTATGGTTCGGTGAGTCGGTACCCAACATTGAAGTAGCCACAGACTATGTGGAGCAAGCCGACATACTCATCATCATTGGCACATCGCTCAACGTATATCCTGCGGCAGGACTTATTCGCTACACCAAGAGCGATACCCCCATCTACCTTATCGACCCAGCCGACGTAAACGTACCCTACGGCCTGCCCGTGCATATCATCAAGAAAGGAGCTTCGGAGGGGATGCGGGAGTTGATTGAGATCATATAATATATACAAATAAAGGAGTTGACATGTCAACTCCTTTTTGCATCGCAATAGTGTCATGCTGAGCAACGCGAAGTATCTCGCAAAGTGCCCTGGCAAAGTCCCTGCGTGAGATTCATCCACAACGCAGAATGACAGAGAAATATCACTTCACCAGCTTCTCCGAAAGCTCCAGCATACGCTCTATAGGCTTGATGGCCTTATCGGCCACATCGGCATCAACCTCAACCTGTGGAAACTCGTAGCGGAGGCAGTTGTATACCTTTTCCAGCGTATTGAGACGCATGTAGTTACACTCATTGCAGCCACATGAAGTGTTGCTTTCAGTCATCTCGGGAGGAACGGGAATAAACTCCTTGTCGGGACAACTCTTCTGCATCTCATGTAAGATACCCGACTCGGTAACTACGATAAACTGACGCTTGTCGCTCTTCTGTGCATAAGAGAGCAATGCTGCAGTAGAACCTATCACATCGGCAAGTTTTAAGATAACACCCTTACATTCGGGATGAGCCAATACGGCAGCCTCGGGATACTGCTTCTTGAGCTCGATGAGTGCCTCTACAGAGAACTGGCTGTGTACGTGGCAAGCACCATCCCAAAGGAGCATATTACGGCCTGTAATACTATTTATATAGCCTCCGAGATTACGGTCAGGACCAAAGATGAGTTTGGCATCCTTCGGGAAGCTCTCTACAATCTGTCGTGCATTGCTTGAGGTCACCACCACATCAGTATGGGCCTTCACGGCAGCCGAGGTATTGACATAGGAGATTACTTGATGATCGGGATGTGCGGCCACAAACTCGGCAAACTTGTCGGCCGGACAACTGTCGGCCAATGAACAGCCTGCATTGAGGTCGGGCACGAGCACCATTTTGTCGGGGCAGAGAATCTTGGCTGTCTCGCCCATGAAATGAACGCCACATACGACAAGTACATCGGCCTCCACCTTGGCTGCCCATTGCGCCATAGCAAGACTATCTCCTACGAAGTCGGCAATATCCTGTATCTCGCCACGCTGGTAGTAGTGGCCCAAGATGACAGCATTCTTTTCACGCTTGAGTGCCGCAATCATCTCTACCAACTCTTCTTTGCTTTTTGCTGCCACGGGTTCGTCAGCAAAACCCTTGGCTACCCATTCCGATTTCAACATAACTAAAATATATTATTCTTTTTTTATTTCTCTAAAAAATAAATGTGTGTATGGTGATAGCTTGTGGAAACGGTGTATAAAAATTCTGCTCCATATTTGCGTATCTCGTACACCACATTAGGTTTTCAGGTATGAACAGGTTATCCACTGTAACTATTCTCTGCTTATGACTGAAAACCAGTGCTAAGGGGAAAGTTATCCACAGATTGTTCACATTGTTCACAACGGGCAAAGTTAATAATTTAGCTTTGAATAATTGACTAAAATATGTGAAAAGTGATACTTATAAATAATTATTAAAAAAGAGTAAACTTTTTTGGTGGTTTCAGAATACCGTTTAATAATTCGAGTCTACAAAACAGCCAAATTTATTCTCCATTTTTTCTCAATTATTTTTCCACAGTTATCCACAGTTATTAACATAGCTATTGTGGATATTGTTAAGTAAAACGTAGGATTTATTTATATAAAATGAGGATACAATTTGCTTGTAACCTCATTTATAAGAAAACATGATGTTTAAGTATTACTGGTTAGGCAGCTTTCCTGTTTCCATGGTTTGGATAATCATTCGTAACAGCTCATCTGTAGGACGTGACAGTTTCATATTGCCCACTTTGGTCTGTGCTTCACGCTTACCGGCTTCGATGTCGGCTACACGCTCGCGCAATACCTCTATCATCAGTGCTTTGGCTGTTTCATCTGCACCGGGAACAGAGAAAGGTTTCGCCCAATTGGCCAAGGTCATGTCTGAAGCATCGAGTCCTGGAGTAGCAAGATACTCTTTGATGTAGTTGACATACTCTATATATTCGCCTTGTTTCTCAGCATTGCTGATAAGTACAGTGAGACGGTAATGATCGGCATCTTTGACCTTAAGTCTGCGGAGCAGGGCTTGATAAGCCGTAAACTTATTCTCGTCAAGAACAGTGTTGACACCTTTCTTTACGAATAAGTTTTGTGTATAATTGCCCAGCACGCTCTTGATTTTCATCTCTACGGCACGTTCTCCTACGATAGCCTGCAGTGCTTCAGGATGCTGTGCAGTGTAGATAAATGATGATGCAAAAGGATTGTTTACATGCTTCATGAAGATATCAGCCAATTCTTTATCGTTAGCAAAGTTTTCCTCTTTACCATTGAGCAATGTTTCGGCTACTACATCGGCATCATCACGTTTGTAAGTAGCAGTCAGCGAAGCAAGGTATTCTTTTAAGAAAGCATCACCACGCTCACCATTGTTCCAACGCTCTTCAAGGCTATTGGCAGCAGCATCTACAGTGCTCTTCTCCTCTACACGGCGAATAAAGCCATCGGCATCGCTACCGCCCATGAAACGGCCTATCTCCTTGCCATCGGCATTGAAAATGATGAATGTAGGATAGCCCGATACTTGCCACTCCTTAGAAAGTCCTTCGGCATACTTGGCCTCCATATCAATCTTTATATTGACGAAACGTGTGTTCATATACTCTCCCACCTTTGCTTGAGGAAATACATCACGAATCATCTTCTTGCAAGGACCACACCACTGAGTGTAGCAGTCTACAAATACAAGTTTGTTTTCTTTCTTAGCCTTAGCTGCAGCCTTGTCAAGTGTGGTTCCTTCTTGTTCAAACTTGACACCTTGGGCGAACATCATTGATGTGCACAGCATCAATGACATAATAATAGATAATTTTTTCATAATATGTGTTTATTAAATGAATAGTTTAATTATTGTAAACTGAATTTCCATGCCATATCCTTCACTTTTCCAGGAATAGTGTAGTCGTAACATTTATTTGGTTTAATATCACCACTGGCAGGGTCTATTTTATATTGATAGAGGTGTCCTTCTTGTGTTTCTTCATTCCATGTAGCGATGTGTACCAAGTTATCTGCACTGGGTACCATACCATAGCCATATACTGTGCCGTGATAATACTTCATCATACGTACACAAGTCACTTCTTCATTTTCAGGAGCAGTCCATATTGCTTTAGCTGGTTTATTAGAATCGTAAGCATAGTTATACACTTTATTCCCTGAACCATAATAAATAAAGCTTCCTACATGGCTTGCTGCCATAGTAGTAGATTTATTTATTCCTTTACATTTCAGTGTAAGGTCATATCTTCCTACACATATAGTTGAGTCTGCAGGTGTAGAACTTGAAAAGTTGGTTACTACAAGATAGTATTTGCTTCCTTTTTTCATGATGTTATAGTCATGAGGAAGCAAAGAAACGCTGGAAGAGGTTCCCTTACCCCAATCTGACATCAGCATTGTCATTCCTGTATTATTAATCATATCAGTACCAAACTTTGTATCATCTTGTGCTGCGAATCGTTCAAGTTTCGATGAATTATATGCAGCATAACGGAAACATTGATTGGTTTGGTCATATACCACTACACCATAATTCAGTGTATGTGCCACTTCAGCATTCCATGCTGCTAATTCTCCCACTTCATCATCAGAACGTTTGGGCATACCAAACTTTGTGGTACGTCCTTCGGTAGCAGAGAATGCATAAGTGTTGGTATAAATTTTTCCATCATTGATAAAAACTTCAGAATTTTGTCCAGACATCACACCACTGCCATGTTGTCCATACCAAATAGGAGCTTCTGTTGCAGGTTGTTGATAGAAAAAATCACCAAATCCTACGGCTCGTTCAAATCCGTTTTCCGATACACCTACCAATGTTTGGTCTGTACACAGTCCTATGTAGTTGTTACCAGAAGTGAGTGATACGGCAATATCAAAACAACGAATAGGAGTACCTGGTAAAAAATCACCGTTATATGTACTGTATAGGTTCTCATATATACGATTAGTTTTACTATTTGATTTTACCCATTCATTATATACAAGAGCGAGATCACTGTATCCTGGTTTGTCTGCACGCTCATAGAATACCATCCATCCACCATCAAAGGTTTCAGAGACAGTTACTAATGTACGGAAGAATTGACGTATACCATCATTTCGGTTAGTTACAGCCAATTGTACATAGTAAGAACCTCCTTTACGTGTAATTATCGTATCAAGTGCTATATGATAACCGATAGTATCGATCACTTGATTGGCTCCAACACCTGTAGTAGCACTGTAGATAGTCCACATATAATCTAATGGTGCGATGGATTCATCAGTTACTAATTTTCCATCAAAATATATATTAGGAGTAATACACAATGCTTCTCCACGCATGATAGCATATTCGGATTGTATGCCAGTATCTGTGGTATCGATGCGTACTTCCTCGAGTTCATGATATTCATAGTTTCCTTTATCTTCGTAGCACGATGATAAAGTTGCAAGGCCAGTATAAAGTATTCCTATATAGTATAATAGTTGTTTCTTCATATTCTAAGTTCATTAAAAAATTACAATATCTCCATTTTCATCGGTAAGTGGTGTATCGTGTGTGGTATTATACTCAGCTAACTTTTCTTGCATCATTTGTTGCAAGTATACAGCATAGGCAGGTGATACGGTGTTGGTAGTTTCATCAATGGAGGTTGATGCCGAATAAGAGATGATAAAGTCTATAAGTCCGAGATGCTCTATCATAAATTGATATTTCACACGACTGTATGTACCGAAATACTTACTTAGAGCTACCTGAGGATAGTTGGCACTGTCCCAGTTATCAGGTTTGGCGATACGGTTACGCAACACTACGGTAAAGGATTGCATATTTTCGGCTCCTGCTCCAAAAGTATCGTTATCTACCATACGGAATGATATTTTACCGTCATATTCAGTAAATAGATCTTCTGTTGTCAAGTTTTCCGAGTTGAAGTATACCTTATATTCACCTGATACAGCTCCGGCAGGCATTACATACTCTTCGGTACGTATAGTAGGAATAATTTCATCTATATAGTCTCCGAAAGGTTCAAGTGTAAACGTACGGTCATAATTGGCAGGTACACCATATACGCGGGCATAGAATGTCACGCTACCCTCTTCGAGTGCATAGGAATAATTGTATGAAATCTCTTCATATATGGCACCTCCTGAGGTACCTACCCATATATTGAGTCCGGCCATTGTGGGGTCAAACTTCATAATCTCTTCCTGTTGGCATGCTGTTACTGCCATTATGCATAGCATGCACAGGCTGTATTGTATGGTTCTTTTCATTATCTTCATAGCAAATATAGTTTATTTATTGTCTTCTCGTTCAGCTGATTGAATTTCCGACAAAGGTAATGGGAATGTATAGCTTCGTGTAGCTATAGGGTCAATATCCGAGTAAGCTATAGTGGGATGATTAAGTCGTTTATAGAGGAAGAAGAGTTGTCCCTCGCCCAAGAACTCACGGCGGTATTCGTTTATCAGTTCGGCATTGAAATCGATAGGAAGTTCTGGTAGTGCCACCAAGTTACGATGTGTACGTAGTTCATTCAATGTTTGCTGTGCTGCATTGGTATCATTGTTCCGATATTCGGCTTCACTGCGGATAAGGTACATTTCTGGTAAGCGCATCAGTGGCATCTTATAGCGGTACCAGTTGTCTGATGAGGCCGATTCATCGTACTTGGTGATGTATCGGTTGTCAAATGTGGTACCTGTACCTGACTTGAAAAGGAAGGTATAACGGTAGTCTTGTGTAGCATTATCAAAGTAAGTGAGCAAGCGGTCACGAGTGACGGCAAAACTATTGGTACTGCCTTCATCAAAGTAAATATCGGCGATGTCGGCTTTCATAGTCAGATTGTTAAGTGCAAAGATATGCTCATCGGCAAGGCAACGGTCATATCCGTGACTCATGTTATCTACAGTGCTCCAGGTGAATACTTCGCTCTGTATCACTTCATTTGCTGCGTTCCAAGCCTTTCCGTATCTTTCCATCCACATATATACGCGGGCTTGCAGTCCCTTTACGGCATAGTAGTTGAGATGCACCCGACGGTTGCTGAGGTAGCCGTTATCATCCATTTCAGTGATTTCTCTACCTGTCACAATAGGGTCACCAGCTTTGAGCAATTGCTCGGATTCCAAAAGGTCGGTCAGTACCTTTTCGGCTACTTCGTGTACTTTCAATTGAGGGAATACATGATAATCCAATGCTGTGCTGTAAGGGATGGCGGGTTTCAAAGAGTCTACAGCATAGCTCACGCCAAAACATCGCAGCAGGTCAAAGTGCAGCATAGCACGTAAAGCCAATGCTTCGCCCTTGATTACTTCGTAATTGTCTTCTGAGAAAATAGATTCGCTATCATCGATATGTTTCAGCAGATTATTAATATTTGCTATGCCTTCATAATTGTTTTTCCAAATGGCGTTGATATAGTTGGTGGGCAATGCGGCATCGTAGTCGTAGGCAGCTACAGCATCATATTGTGCCGATGAGTAATAGTCCCACTCCTGCCCCAATACACCAATGAATCCGAAGATCATCTCTTTGGCATAGGTCGATGTACTCACCATCGATGAGTATACTCCGGACAATGCTTCCTTATATCCACTTTCGGTACTGAAGAGTTCGGTATCTTCAATTTGTGAGTGCGGCTGCACGTCAAGCCACTTGTTGCATGAGGTGAGTGCTACGAGCGACAGTATCATATATATATAATGTATCTTTTTCATCTTGTAATTGAATTTAGAATGTAGAGGTCAGTGAGAATGAGAAGGTACGTGCATACGGATAGTTGAGTCCGCGTTCCGTCTTGATCGTTGACAAGTGGAATACATCGTTGAGATAGAATGTTAGGCGCAAGCGTTCAATCTTTGACTTCTTGAGCCAATCGCAATACTTAAAGTCATAGTATGCCGAGAGTGAGGTGAAGTCGAGTGTGTTGTTCTGTTGAACAAATCGGGTCGAGGCATAAGTTGTGGTAGGATTGCTTGATATATGCTTGTAAAGTGCTAAGTCACCCTCTTTCTGCCAAGTTTCGGTAAATATACGCTTGTCTACGTTGTAAGCTACGTTGGCATTCTCCACACGGTCTACGAGAGTTTGGTTATAGTAATCACCGCCGAATTGGTAGCTGAAAAGCATGTTCAATCCGATACCTTTCCATTCGCCATTGAATCCGAATGTACCATGTACCAAGGGGTTACTGTCACCGGCAATGATGTAGTCATCGGTAGTATAGTCGTAGGTAGTGGTCATACCGTCTTTCTTTAGGAACATCTCCTTACCAGTTGCAGGGTCTATACCGAGTGAGCGTACGGCCCAAATGGCAGTCATCGATTGTCCCTCCTCGTAGCGGATGATGGGCGACTTGGTTGCATTGGCATCCTGTTCGCTGTTATAGTTCTTCAATGCGTCGCTTATTTCAGTTACTTGGTTCTTGTTATGACCTATGCTACCGCTCAGGCTCATGTATGACTGTCCCTTGTGATAGAAGCGCCAGTTGGCTGTAGCTTCCACACCGCGGTTGTTCACGTTACCCATATTTTCCATGTAGGTGGTAAATCCTGTAGAGGTGGGTATCGACATGGCAATAAGTGCATCGTGAGTACGACTGTCGTAGAGGTCTACACGCAAATTAAAATTACGGAATAGTCCCAAGTCAAGGCCAACGTTGAAATCGCCCGTTTGTTGCCACTTCAGATTAGGATTGGGCATACCCATGAGGTAGGCACCCGATATATTATCGTAGATGATTCCGTCGTAGAACTTGTAGGTGGCCATGGCTTGGTAGGGCGAGAAGTTTTGGTTACCTGTCAGACCATAGGTTACACGTAGTTTGCATAGGGTGAGCCAGTCGGCCCATTCCATGAAATGTTCTTTGTGGAGGTTCCATCCGGCACCGGCACTCCAGAATGTTCCCCAACGGTTGTTTTTGCCGAATACCGATGACCCATTGAATCTCAGGCTGGCATCGAGAAGATAGCGCTCGTCATAACTATAGTTCACAGCACCGGTAATACCGAGGCTGCGTGTGATGCTTTCAGATCCAGATGGTTTTCCACCCTCGGCATACTGCTTGGCAAAGGTGATGTAGTCCACATGGTTGTTGAGGAATCCCCATGCTACCATTCCTTCCGATGTCGAGGTAGTGCTTTGCAATGAGTAGGCGGCATTGGCCAAGAGTTGGTGCTTGCCCCATTGGTTCGACCAGTTGGCTGTAAGGTCAATGTTCAAGTTGTTGGCCTCACCATTGGTAATAGAGTAGCTACCGCGCTGGAAATAGCGGTCACCTGTCCAGTCATTAAAACGGGTGTGGTCGCCGGGGTAGAAATCTTCGCGGCGATTGTCCTTGAAGGTATATCCCAGACGGGCTGTGAGGCGAAGCTTGTCTGTGGGACGGTATTCGATATAGAAGTTCTCGACAATCTCTGTATATTTGGAGAAGTTCTTCGTGCCGAGGCTTGCATTATATAAAGGATTATAGTAGGTGAGCATACTGCCATTAGCGCCTGGTACGGTATAATAGCCGAGTACTTTACGTATGTTGCCATTTTCATCGTAAGGTGCGAAGTAGGGGTTTACACTCACGTAGTCGCTGAACGAACCGTAAGGACTGTCATCGGCACGGTTGCGGGTTACACTCAGTGAGTTGCGGAACATCCATCTGCCATAGCGATATGAGAGGTTGATGTTGCCCTGTACGTTTTGGCGGCCCGACTTTTTCATTACACCGGCCACATTGTTGTATCCAATCATAGCCGAGTAACGCATCTCTTCAGTACCTCCTTCTATATATGCCGAGTGTTTCTGTCCTACACTTGTGCGTAGGGGTTGAGATAGCCAATAAGTGTCTACGCCACGGGCTATGTCGGCTGCAATAGCATAGTATTGTTCATCGAGCAATGCTTGATAGTAAGGCGATGATGAGGAGTAGCGTCCTGCATTGCGTTCCACCTGCAGTTTCTCTGCGGCATTGGTGAGGTTGTAGCTAGTAAGGTCGGGTGCTTCTATGCTGAGATCGCCAGTATAAGTTACGTGCAAGCTTCCAGCTTGGGGTAGTATAGTTTCCACTACGATAACACCGTTCGATGCCTTCGAGCCGTAGATGGCTTTGGCTGCACCGTCTTTTAGGATGGTTACTGACTTTACGCGGTTCATGTCAAGGTCGAAGATTTGTTCCTGTGATGCTTCGAAACCATCAAGAATAAAAAGCGGTGCATTGGGATTGCCTGAGTATTCACCTTGCAATCCTCCGAATGAGGCATTACCTCTCAGTGTGATATCGGCCATGTGGTTGGGGTTGGAACCGTTGATGCTGTTGGTTTCTACGATAAAGGCAGGGTCGAGCGACTGGATAATCTTCAACACATTATTATTACCTATGGTCTTGAGGTCTTCTTGCGAGTATGATACGGCGCTACCGGTAAAAGTCTTCGAGTTGTAATCAAAAAGTCCAGTCACTACTACTTCTTCCAGTTCTTCGCTACTACCCAGTTTGATGACTTGTCCCACGTAGTTTTTCTTTCCGTCATACGTTTTGGTGGTGGTTTTCATGCCTACGAAAGAGAATGTTACTGTCGAAATCTTTCCTTTGGGAAGTTCCATCTTGAATACTCCTTCATTGTCTGTAACTGTTGCTTTCTTTGTCTCTTTTACGATGATGTGTACTCCGGGCAGGGGTAAGTTATCAGTATCAGTCACTACACCTTGTAGTAGGACTGTGTTTGCCGACTGGCTTGTCATCTGTGTCGTCGGCCTGGTACCGGTAGTATTGTCGTCCGGTGTGTTGGTAGCATGTGCGTAATTTCCCACGGAAAGCAGAAACGCTATAGTTGCTATCATTTTTCTACCAAATGTTCTCATTTGTTTGTCAGATTGTATAGTATTTGTAAATTTTTTCGCAAAAATAAAGCAAGAAAATGATACTGACAAGAAATTATTACTACATTTGCAATCTAAAGTTGACAAAAAGTGTAGAATTTACACATATAACAAACATAATTACTAATTAAACAAAGCAAGCGCTTATGAGAAAAATTACTCTTTTTGCAATGTTGCTCGTCGGCATATTGGCCGCACGTGCTGAGTGTACATTTGTTGGTGCATACGATGGTGTCATTGAGTTGGCTCATTTTAGTGGTGAGGAATCTACAATGGAAGCGCAATCTGTCACTATCTCTGAAGTTGAAGGTAAAGTTAATGTTACGTTCCCCTCTTTTGTTATTATGACGGGTACAGAATTAGGTGTTTTCACTATTGAGGATGTTGATGTCATTGATAATGAGGGCGGAACATACGCTTTATCTAAGGAGCAGTTTACAATCAATGTTACTTTGCCAAATGGTGGAACTACATCATTCGGTTATTGTGCCATGATAGGTGAAGTTTATGCCGATGGTGGTATAGCAATCAGCGTTGATATTGTACAGAATCCTTCGCTTCCTGCTCCACTTACAACTGCTTATTTCTATTCTGAGACAGCGGACTTCTCAGCTGTTCTTGGCGAATATGCGGGTAAATTGCAATTTACTCATGTGGATGGAACAAAGGTTGATGTAGAGGGTGAACAGTTAGTTACTATCTCAGAAACAGAAGATGGTAAGTTTAATGTTGCTTTCCCCTCAATTACTCTTGTGATGGGTATGGAAACCGGAGCGATTACTATCGAAGATGTAACGGTTACTGATAATGGTGCAGGTTCTTACGGTTTGTCAAAAGAAGCATTTAACATAGCATCAGGTATGATGTCTTTCCCCAACAGCACTTTCTCCGGTACTGTATATGCTGATGGTAAAGTTGAGATGAGTGTTGCAGTGCAACAACAGCCTGGGATGGCTATGACTACTGCTAAGTTTACAGTAGGTATTAGCGGTGGCGATGATACTGAAGAACCTACAGATCCTTCTGTTTTCGAGTGGGGTACTGCTACATGGAATACTGAGGATGGTGTAGTGTATGATGGTATTGTCGAGTTTGAGGCTGCTGGTCTTACTCTGAGCTATCCCAATCCTTCAGGTTTCGCTCTTGGTTTCCTCAATGTATTGGCTGTAAACTATGACGTCTATATTGATGAAGCCGAAGAGCCCGTAAAGGCCTCTTCATCGGCTCAGGGTAGCACAGAGGTACTTATCAATTATCCTTTTATTGAGGGACATAGCTATAAAATTGTAACCACAGGTGCATTGTTGGCACAGGCTAACCTCGCAACTTATACTACTGACACCTTGACAACAAACGATGTCTCATACGAGATTTCATTCACCATCAATGGTCCTGAGTTACAGAAGACTATTGAGGTAGAGGCTTGGATGAGCCTTGCTATCACAGATCAGTATTCTCCTCAAACGGTATCAAAGATTGATGTTACTGAAATTACATCAGCACTCGGCATCTCTGACATGAGTGAGGCTGACATGCACCCCCTCCGTCCTAATGGCAGTTATTGCGACCATATGGATTACTTTGATTGGTGGCGCGATGCAGATGGTGATTTTGTACCCTATAATGGTGGGTGGAACTCAATCTTAGGTGGTAATGCCAAACCTGCGGTATATAGCATTAAGGTGAATGAGGCTGCTGATAGCGTAACCTACTACTTCTTTGATGTATGGAAAGAGTATGTACCCGTAGAGGACGAAGATGGTACTGTTGGTGGTGGTACTATAACAACTCGTGCTACGGAAATATGGGATTGGGATAATGGTGATGGAACAACTACCCAATATAATCGTACCTACCGCGTAGAAGAAGGTAAGGATTACGTATCAGAGGTATTATACGTGGCCAATAAGAAGAGTGTTCTCTTGCGTGCCACACTCCACTTCGTAACTGAAGAGGAGTGGGAGGAGATCACTGCCATCGAGGAGCCCACTCAGGTAGCTTCCGAGGCTGTAGAGTACTACTCTATCTCGGGTGTACGCCAGCCCTCTTTGCAGAAGGGTATCAACATCGTACGTTATGCCGACGGTACCACACGCAAGGTGATGGTGAAGTAAGTATCTGAAACGATAAACACCGATGAAAAGGGGAGAAACCGCGGTTTTCTCCCCTTTTTTTCCTCCTTTCTTGGTTACAAAAGTTCATAAATCGGTTGGCATTGGCAAGCGAGACAGTTGTCGCGAGGAGTGGCAACAATAAAATTGGATAGAGCGAATTTTGAGTACTTCCTTGTAAGTACTCGAGTACTGACAGGCAAGTACTTGAGTATTGGTATACAAGTACTGGCCCGTCAATGTATTTTCAGTAAAGACAACGCTTGCTTGGACACTGCCAATGCCGACCGATTTATGAACTTTTGTAACCTGAAATCTTACATTGTACCGTATTGCCGCTTTATCTGCCCGAAGATGTCGAAGAGTTCGTCCACCGTCTCGGCACGCAGCATGGCGATGCGCAGTTGCTTGAAGTCGGGTAGTCCCTTGAAGAGCGGTGTGGCGGCTAAGTGGCGGCGTATGTGGAGGATTCCGCGGCGCTCGTCGAGTCGGGCTACGCTCTGCAGCACCTCGTCGCGCAAGATGTCCATACGCTCATCAAAGGTGAGCGGGGGCAGCGGAGTACCCGTTTCGAGGTAGTGCTTCACCTCGCGGAATATCCACGGGCGGCCGAAGCTGGCGCGACCTATCATCACGGCATCCACGCCATAGCGTTCGAAGCACTCCTTGGCCCTTTCGGGCGTGGTGATGTCGCCATTGCCGATGATAGGGATGTACATACGCGGATTATTCTTCACCTCGCCGATGAGCGTCCAGTCGGCCTCGCCCGTATACATCTGGGCACGTGTGCGGCCATGGATGGTGAGTGCCTTGATGCCGCAGTCCTGCAGCTGTTCGGCAAGGTCAACAATAATCTTTGAGCTGTCGTCCCACCCGAGGCGGGTCTTCACGGTGACGGGTGTCTTCACGGCATTCACTACCGATCGTACGATGTCGAGCATCAACGGCACGTTCTGCAACATGCCTGCTCCCGCTCCCTTGCCCGCCACACGCTTTACGGGGCAGCCGAAGTTGAGATCTATGATGTCGGGCTTCACCGTTTCCACGATGCGTGCCGCCTCGGTCATGGAGTCTACGTCACGGCCATAAATCTGTATGGCCACGGGGCGTTCCTCCTCGCTGATGGTGAGCTTCTGCATCGACTTGTTCACCTGACGGATGAGCGCGTCGCTCGATACGAACTCTGTATACACGAGGTCGGCACCGAACTGCTTGCACATGAGTCGGAAGCCGAGGTCGGTGACATCCTCCATCGGTGCCAGCAGCACCGGATATTTGCCTAATTCTATATTGTCAATCTTCATCGGAGTGTAAAGTTACTACATTATTTTGGTTTTATGATGGCATGCGCCTATTACGTCGTGCATGCCGTGTGATAACAAAAAGGATGATACACACGGTGGTGAGCCCCTCGGCTGCAGGAATGGCGAGCCAGGCACCCGGTACGCCCCATGCGAGGGGGAGCGCCACAAAGCAGAGTATGAGGAAGATGTAGCCACGCAGAGCAGTGAACACAGTGGCCCAAGTGCCGCGCTTGATACTCTGGAAGTAGCCTATCATGGTGACATTGACGGCAAGGAAGAGCAGGTCAAAGGCAAAGAGGGGCATACCCTTGACGGCAAGGGCATGAGTGGTGGGGTCGTCCTTCACGAAGAGACTCACCAACGGGTCGGTGAGGAGAATGATGAGGGTGGTCATCGCCACGCTGCACACGACGGCTACGGCAAGCACCAGGCGCAGGGTATGGCGCACGCGCTCCCAGCGGCGGGCACCATAGTCGTAACTGATGATAGGCTGGGCCGACTGGGCGATGGCGTTGTTAATCATGAAGAAGAGCGGGCTGCAGTAGCAAGCTATGCTGTAGGCGGCCACGCCGCTCTCACCGAGCAGGCTACCGAAGACATAGTTGCCCAGCACAAGCATGAGCGAGATGGCAACCTCGCCAAGAAAGCCGGAGAGGCCCAACTTCACCTGCTGCCAAGTCGCCTGTAGCCATCGCGTACTCCAGCCGAAAGCGGCTCTCAGGCTACAGAGCTGAATGCGCTTGGTAAAGAAGAGCAGATAGCCTATGATGAGCAGTGCGCCTACGAGGCAACTGAGCGATGAGGCTATGGCAGCTCCTCTGATGCCCATGTCGAGGGGATAGATGAAGATATAGTCGAGCAGGATGTTGAGTCCGGCACCGATAATCTCGCACCACATGGCAAACTTGGGCGCTCCGTCGAGGCGGACATAGAACATGCCGGCAAACAGCACGCAGCTGGCAGGCATACCCACCGTTACCCACAGCATATACTCCTTGACGAGAGGGAGCAGGCGGTCGGTACTACCGAAAAGATAGGCCATCGTGTCGAGGTTGAGCAAGATGACAGCCGAGAGCAGAGTGACGACGGCCACCGCCACGAGCAGCGAAGTGGTAATCTCGCGATTGGCCTCCTTCGTCTTACCCTGTGCCAATGAGATGGAGGCACGTACCGAGGCGCCTATACCAAACATCAAGGCAATGCCCGTGACGAGCATAAACACCGGTGCAGCGATATTGATGGCAGCCAAGGCATCGCTACCCACGCGTTGCCCTACGAACATGCCGTCGGTAATGTTCATCACCGAGCCGGAGAACATACCTAGCAGCGTGGGGAAGAACATCTTCGTGAACAGTCGCCCGGGCGACATGTGGTCAAAGTCAAGGGACATCTTGAGAAAAATCTGTTATCTTCACGTTTCAGTATGCGAAAGTACGAAAAAACTTATTAACCACAAAAGATGATTCTCCCTATATACCCAAGACCCTCTCGGCCACTTCGAAGCCGTGTCGATACAGTGCGTTCATCTTGTTTATATTCCGTTCTATGCGCGCCACCTCTACGGGATGGTCGGGACGGATGACGGTGATGCGCCCCTCGTCTTCGAGGTGTTCTATCCACTCAAGCTGTGCATTGTAGCGTGCTCCGCGTGTGCGCAGAGCCTCGCGCAGCCGGGGGTAGCGGTGGTAGATAAATGGGGGGATGTAGGGGGGCCTCTCCTCCTTGCGGTATCCTCGGTGACGGGTGAGCACCACTACGGCATGCTCGTAGCCCTGCTCCAGAGCGCGGGCTAAGGGGATGGAGTCGGCAATGCCGCCATCGAGCATGGGGCGACCGTCGACACGGGCGATGGGGCAGGCAAAGGGCAGGCTGCTCGATGCTCGTACGATGTCGATGATGCGCTCGGGGTCGTCTTTCTCTTCGAGGTATACGGCTTGGCCCGTGAGGCAGTCGGTAGCCACCGTCTCTACACGCATGGAGTTGGCGCGGTAGGCCTCGTAGTCGTAGGGCCACAGTGTCTCGGGCAGTTCGCGGTAGAGCAGGTCCATATCCATGATGCTGCGGTGGCGCAGTATGTTGCGCGCGCCGAGGTAGTGGCGCTCAGCCTGCAGGTCGGCAAAGGTGTACTTGGCACGACCCCGCTGATGTGAGGCGAACGACAAGGCATTGCTCGACCCTGCCGACACGCCTACAAGGTAGGGGAAGGTGATGCCGTGGTCGATCATCCAGTCGAGCACACCGCTGGTGAAGACACCGCGCATGCCCCCGCCTTCGAGCACGAGGGCCGTATGTAGAAACTTATTTTCCATACTTGACTGCAAAGTTAGTATATTTTTCTTTATCTTCGCACCATGAAAACGAAACATACTTTCTCTGTAGCCGTATTCTGCTCGGCGGCCACGAATCTGGCACCGGAGTACTACGAACAAACGTCACTGCTCGGACGTTGGATTGGCGAGCAAGGCTGGCGCCTCGTCTATGGCGGTGCCAGCATAGGGCTGATGGACTGTGTGGCCCGTACGGCCAAGGAGGCCGGAGCGTGGGTCACCGGCGTAGTGCCCGACAAGCTTGTAGAGCGCGGCATCGTGAGCCCCCTGCTCGATGAGAACATCCCCGTCCGAAGCCTCGGCGAGCGCAAGGAGGTGATGCTGAGCGAGAGCGATGTCTTCATTGCCCTACCCGGCGGACTGGGCACGCTCGACGAGGTGTTCCACATCGTAGGCGAGAGCAGCATAGGCTACCACACCAAGCCCGTGGTGCTGTACAACATCGGTGGCTGCTGGGACTCGCTGCTCGCTATGCTCGACGACCTGCGCCGGCAGGGACTCCTGCGTCACGACCTCACGGGACGCCTCATGGTGGCCAACTCATTGGACGAACTAAAGAAGTTTATAACCTTATAAGCATAGATACTCATGCGCAAAATCATTGGCATAGGGGAAACCATTCTCGACATCCTCTTCAAAGGCAATCAAGCGGCCACCTCGGTGCCTGGCGGTTCCACGTTCAACTCTATGATATCATTGGGTAGGGTAAGTGTGCCTTCCTGTTTCCTCAGCGAGATAGGTGATGACAAGGTAGGTGGCATCGTACGTGGCTTCCTGCGTGACAACGGCGTCGACGACCGCTATCTTACCGAGTACCCCGACACAAAGTCGCCCATATCACTGGCCTTCCTTGATGAGGGCAACAATGCCACCTACTCCTTCTACAAGGAACCTTTCAGCAGGCGGGCCGACTGGGAGTGCCCCACGATAGGGAGAGATGATATCGTCCTCTTCGGCTCCTACTATGCCCTCAACCCCGACATGCGCTACAAGGTGACTGCCCTGCTCGATGAGGCCCGCCGTGCAGGAGCCATCATCTACTACGATGTCAACTTCCGTCGGAACCACGCTGGTGAGGCCATCAAGCTCATGGGTACCGTCATCGAGAACCTCGAGTATGCCGATATCGTGAAAGGCTCGGACGAAGATTTTGAAATACTGTATCGTATCACTGAAGGAGCTAAAGTATTCAAAGACAAGACAGACTTCTATTGCCCTCGCCTCATCTATAGCCGCGGCGCACAGGGTGTGGAACTCTACAGCCGCACGCTCACCAAGCGCTATCCCATAGAGCCCGTCACTCCCGTGAGCACCATCGGTGCGGGCGACAACCTCAATGCCGGTATCCTCTACGGACTCATCAAGTACCGCATCCGCCGCGACGACCTCGACCACCTCAGCGAGCGCGACTGGGATGACATCATACGCTGCGGTCTCGACTTCAGTGCCGATACCTGCCTCCAGGCCGACAACTACATCAGCCGCGAGTTTGCAGCACGAGTAATGAAAGGGATTTGAAAATATTATGGCCTCGATAACGTGAAGCAGGGGTGCCTCACGGCGCCCCTGCTTCGCGTTTTTCATAGTATTAGATTGAATTTGTAGTTGGATGTGTGTGTAGATAATTGAATCTATAATTGCTATTATTCTAATCAGAAATTTTCCTTCTGTACCTCAAAGTATGCCTGGGGATGCAAGCAAGCGGGACATGCCTTGGGTGCCTCCTCGGCCTCAATGATGAATCCGCAGTTGCGGCACTGCCAGAACACCTTGCCGTCTTTCTTGAACACACGGCCTTCCTCTACGTTCTTCAGCAGTTCGAGGTAGCGCTCCTCGTGGCCCTTCTCGGCGATGACAATGTTGCGGTACATGGCAGCGATAGCGGGGAAGCCCTCCTCCTGAGCGATGTCGGCAAAGCGGGGATAGTCGTCCACCCACTCTTCGTGCTCACCGGCAGCAGCAGCGCGGAGGTTCTCCATCGTACTGCCGATAACGCCTGCGGGGAACTTGGCAGTAATCTCTACCATGCCGCCCTCGAGGTACTTGAACATGCGCTTGGCGTGCTCCTTCTCCTGCTCGGCAGTCTCGGTGAAGATGGCGGCAATCTGCTCATAACCCTCCTTCTTTGCCTGGCTGGCAAAGTAGGTGTAGCGCATACGTGCCTGTGACTCACCTGCAAACGACATCATCAAATTCTTCTCAGTCTGTGTTCCAATAATACTCTTAGCCATAGTTTTATAAGTTGTTAAGTTTATGAGTTCTTCAGTTTGTGACTTGTTTCGTTGTTTTACGCTGCAAAGATAAGGGAAGTTTCTTTATTGTGCAAATAGATGTTATTTATTGACCAATTTATTAAAACTATTGCTAACTTTGCGGTGAAAACAGACATCAGACAACGGACAACAGACACCGTCCCCGATGGAAAGTCCGTCGTTTGTCATCCATTGTCTATAAAAAAAATTAAAGCTATGAACCTGCAGCAATTGGAGTACATCGTGGCACTCGACAAGCATCGCCACTTTCAGCGTGCCGCTGAGGCATGCGGCGTGAGCCAGCCCACGCTAAGTGCATTAGTACAGAAGTTGGAAGAGGAGCTCGACCTCACGCTCTTCGACCGCAAGAGCCACCCCATCAGCCCCACCGAGAGCGGCCGTGCGGTAATAGACCAGGCCCACGTGATACTATATAATATAGCCCAGCTCAAGGAGATGACCCGATCGGAGAAGGAGCAGGAGAGCGGTACGGTGCGCATCGGTGTCATACCCACGGTGGCTCCCTACGTGTTGCCCCGCCTCTTCAAGCAGATGCAGAAAGACTCTCCGCAGATTGACCTCCGCGCCTACGAGCTGCGCACCGCCGTCATCATAGAGCAGCTGCGCAAGGCCGAGCTCGACATGGCCATCCTCGCCACCCCGCTCGAGCAGCCCGACTTCTTCGAGATACCGCTCTACTACGAGAAGTTTGCCGCCTACGTATCGCCCGGAGAAGAGCTGTATAAAAAGAAAGAGATCATTGCAAATGAAATGCCCACCGAACACCTTTGGGTATTGAAGGAGGGGCACTGCATGAGAAACCAGGTGTTCAACTTCTGCCAGACGCAATCGGCCTACTCCACCTCGTATGAGGCAGGCAGCATTGACACGCTCATCAAGATTGTCGATGAGAACGGAGGCTACACCGTCATCCCCGAGCTGCACCTCCCGTTGCTCCACGACAGCCAAAGGGAGCATGTGCGCATGCTTGCCGCGCCCACTCCCGTACGCGAAATCTCGCTTGTCATCCGTCAGGACTATGTGCGTGAACGCCTCATCAATGCCGTAGCCGATGCCGTCAAGGCCATCATCCCCGATGAAATGCTTGATGCCCGACTGAAGAAGTTTGCCATCAAGCTGTAGAGAAGCGAAACAAAACACTGCCCCAAGACGTTGTCATACTGTAATAAAAAGACATGCAGTATGAACGTAATCCATCTGAATGAAGCGGAGTTTCTCCGCCGTGTAGCCGACTACCGTGCTCCACGTGCCGAGTGGCGATACCTCGGCGACCGCCCTGCCATCGTCGATTTCTATGCCGAGTGGTGTGGCCCTTGCCGTGCATTGGCTCCTGCGCTTGAGGAGATAGCCTCGGTATATAAAGACGACATCTTCGTCTACAAAGTGAACGTAGACCAGTGCGAAGTGCTGGCCGATGCCTACGACGTACGCTCCATCCCCACCACGCTCTTCATCCCCATGAAAGGGCATCCTGTGAAGATGGTAGGTGCTATTTCAAAGAAAGAGATAGAGCGATAAGTCCACGAAGTGTTACTCAAATCCCAACCCCACCATGCAGAAGTATAAGTGCACCGTATGCGACTGGGTATACGACCCTACCGTAGGAGACCCCGAGCACGGCATTGCCGCTGGGACACCGTTTGAAGAGCTCCCCGATGACTGGACCTGCCCCCTTTGCTTTGTAGGCAAGGAGGACTTCGAGCCTTGCGAAGAGTGAGGCCGGTCTTAATTGTACTTTCAATAGGAGGTAAATGCGTGTTGGCGTCTATCTCCTGTTTTGTATTACCGTGTGGTTGATCATAGAGGCAGAAAACTTTTGGAATAATCCTTGCAGATCTTGGCCCCATTGACTATCTTTGTTGGACAAAGCGAAAAACTTTTCTCACCGCGGAGGAAAAGTTTTGTCACCGCGATGAAAGAGCTTTGTCTCCGCGGTGAAAAACGATTGTCATCGCGGTGACAAGAGAATATGGGTTAACCGTTGGGATTTTCGCGAACAGCCTTCAGAAAAAAGCAGTATGCTATGAAAACTTTTGTACGAGTCTTGTGTGTCGTAATGCTGTTGTCCGTCAGCTCGTGTATCAATGACGAAGCGGATGAGGTGGAAGAGGTGGTGACGTCCGGAGCCATGCTGCCCGACTTTGCAGTGACGATGCACGACGGTTCCACCTTGACGGGCGAGGAGCTGAGGCATGCGGTCTCGATAGTCATGTTCTTCCACACGGGCTGTCCCGACTGCCGTGCAGCACTACCGCGCGTGCAGCAGCTCTACGACACGTATGCCGCGCAGGGGGTGATGTTTGCACTCATCAGCCGCGAAGAGGAGGCTGCCTCAGTAGCGGCCTATTGGGAGGAACAGGGATTCACCATGCCCTACTCGGCGCAGAGCGACCGCAAGGTGTACGAACTCTTTGCCCGTAAGCGCGTGCCCCGCATCTATATCAGCGAGTGTGGAGGCGTGGTGCGACATATCTTTACCGACAATCCCGTACCCGACTACGACACATTGGTCGAAGCGATAGAGGGGGTAAATCCTTTATTATAACTACGTTCAGAATGACACGAGATGTCTTGGACAACAGCGATATTGTCTCCTGTTGTAAGAATTCCGCTTTGGCTTACGCTTCCTTCGCCTGTTTCCGCTTCAGGTTCTCCTCCTTGCGGTAGCGTAGCGGTGTGGTGCCGGTGATTACCTTGAACCAGCGTGAGAAATTGTAGCTCTCGGGGATGCCTACCTTGATGCCCACCTCCTCGATGGAGATATTCTCAGTCGACAGTATCTGCTTGCTCTCCTCGATGCGCAAGGTGTTGAGCCACATTTGGAAGGTGATGCCGAGACACTCGTTGAGGTATTTCGAGAGATAGTTGTGGTTGGTACCTATCTGTGTGGCCACATCCTTTATGGAGAGTTCGGCAGTGCAATAGCGCTTCTCCTTAACCCAACGTTCCAAGAAGACTCCCACCTTGCCATGTAAGTCTCTTGTTTTCAATAAAATAGGGGGGTGTAAAACGGACTCTTCCTTAGTCTCTTTGGTCTCGTTCTCCGCACGCATCCTGTCAATCTTCTGGGGCAGATAGTTGACAATCTTGAGCGTCATGTAGATATATACAAGCGGAGCTACATAATCGTAGATGAGATGTACGGCAGGGATGTACAATGCAGTGCATGTCAATACAGAGAGCACCAGTGTAATCCATATCAGTATACGCATCCATGCGATGTCCACCTCTTCATCGTAGTAGTTCTGCTGTTCGCGGTTCACCCTGCGCCACTCTTGTTCGCATATATAGAACATGCGCACACACTTGACGATGAACACCGCCCCCAGGACATACTCTATCAGCGTCTGGTACTGTGGGAACAGCAGCCCCGATGCACCCACTGCGCCCATGAGCAATGCCGGCACAAGACCATCGACAAAGAAGTTCTTGCGTATAGTGAACTCCACATCGATAAGGTAGAGGAATGCCGTATAGTTGAGCCAGGAAAACAATAACGATGCAGTGGTGAGCAACCAGAAGTTGACATAGTCGTTCTGATGGTCGGGCATCAGGAAACGGCAGATACAACAGGCGGCCATGAACAGGAAAGCAGTCCCTAATGTGATGCGTGCCTTGCGGTAGCCGCTGTGCTTGTATCCCTTGGGCATATGTACGGAACAGATGAAAAGCCCGAGAATCGCGAAGATGGCCACATAAGCCAGATTTATATCCAAATGGATGTACGACAAGTCGTCCATGGTGCTGTATACAGTTTCATACATTCCTTAACAAGTGCAAAAGTACGCCAATTTTACGTATACGCAAAAGATGATGGAGATTATTTTTTTGTATTTGCGCAAAAATCCCTCTCCCCGCGGGCTGCAAAAAAATTGCATACACGCTTAAAATGGCATTTCCACCATAACTTTTTGTGCATACGGGAATACTTCGCTGCAAGATTTGTGGCGAATGAACAATCGGCCTACTTTTGCACCAGTCGAACACAAGAAACGAACAGAATGATGAAACGCTATTCTATTATTTTAGCCATTTTCCTGACGGCATTTGTAGGAACAGCCGATGCCCAGAAGGTAGCGATGAAGACCAACACGCTGTATTGGCTGACGACCACACCCAACGTAGGGCTCGAATTTGCCTTGGCCGACCGCTGGACAATGGAACTCGAGGGCGGATACAATCCTTGGACCTTTAATAAAGAGGATAACCTGAAGGCCAAGCACTGGCTCGTGTCGCCCGAGGTGAGATACTGGTTCTGCGAAAGTTTTCACGGACACTTCATCGGGATCAATGCCAACTACACGCAATTTAACATCAGCGGCATGCCACTGCCAAATGCGTTCATCATGTTGTGCAGCAACGCTCCCTCGCCTGAGACATTCCGCGATGCGCGTATCTGCGGATGGGCCGTAGGCGCAGGACTCACCTACGGATACCAGTTCCTCCTCTCGCCCCGCTGGAACCTGGAACTTACCGCAGGGTTCGGCTGGTGGTATACAGAGTACGAGCGTTTCGAGAGCCGCAAGTGCGGACTCTTCGAGCAGGAGGTATACAAGCACGCTCTCGGCCCCGCCTCATTAGGCGTTTCATTCATCTATTTGATAAAGTAAGGAGGATACCGATATGAAGAAGTTATTTGTAATGATATCAATGATGCTCGGTCTCGGTGCTGCCGCCTCGGCACAGTCGCTCATCACCAACGAGGCGGTGACACGCGAAAAGCGCATGGTAACCGTAACGTTTGATGTGGACTCAAAGGCCGGCCGCCTGTCATCAAAGAAGAAAGAGGTCATCGTACCGTATTTATATAATGGGACCGACACCGTGTGGCTCGATGCTATGGAGGTGTATGGCAACAGCCGCTACATGCGTGAGAAGCAGATAAACCACATCAACGGTGACCGCAACTGGGAACTCAGCGGCCGTCAGGTGATGAAGGGCGACAAGTATACCTATTGCGACACCACAGAGATGGCACGCTGGATGGCTCCCGCTACATTGGGCCTCAGACGCTACATCGTAGGATGTGCCGACTGTAGCGAACCTTCTGACGAGCGCGTAGGTGAAGAGATGCTGTTGACCATTCCTCCTTACGTAGTGGCTGATGCCACACGCTACTGGGACTTCGGGCAGGATGAACTGGAGATTATCTTCAAGGTGTCAAAGATTGAGATTGACTCTACCGTTTTCGATAACGAGGTGACCTTCGGGAAGATTCTCACGGCAGTAGACAAGATTCACAGTAACTCCAATTACAAGATAGAGAAGATTCAGGTATCGGGTTACGCCTCACCCGAAGGCCGTCCCGGATTCAACACCTGGTTGGGCGAGAACCGTGCCATGGCACTTATCGACTATATCATAGAGCACCGCCCCGACTACGGACTGACTCGCGAGACCTTCGAGATTGTCAACGGTGAGGAGAACTGGGGCGGACTGCGCAAGGTGCTCGTAGCCTCTGACATGGACCGCAAGGAGGAGGTTATCGCCATCATCGACGATGCCGACCTCAAGGGCGAAGCCAAGAAACTCAAGATAAAGAATATGGATGGTGGCCGCACATGGCAGA
This sequence comes from Bacteroidaceae bacterium, assembly GCA_017517925.1. Lineage (GTDB taxonomy): Bacteria > Bacteroidota > Bacteroidia > Bacteroidales > Bacteroidaceae > UBA1189. The sequence continues at coordinate 42,939 of JAFWXS010000140.1, forward strand.
AGATGCTTGAGGAAATCTATCCCCACCTGCGTAGCGCCCGTTACCTGTCGGTATACTACGACTCTACCAATGACAATGCCGTGGAGACCATCAATCAGGCCAATGCCCTCATCAACGAAGGCCGTTTTGCCGAAGCATACGAGCTGGCAATAACCGTAAAGAGCGACATGCGCGCCTACAACACCATCGGCGTGGCACTCATGGGGCAAGGACGCTTCGAGGAAGCACTGCCATGGTTCAAGAAAGCGATTGACAGCAACTGCCCCTCGGCACAGCAGAACATCGACGCCATCAACGCAGAGTATGGCTATGACCGGTAAATAACTATAAACAAAAGAAACTATAAAACAAGAACAAACAATTATTAACCCTCAAAAACTACAAGATTATGAAAGCTATTAAGTTTATGTTGTCTGCTTGCGTAGCAGCTGTAGCACTCACCTCATGCGATAAAGAGGACATCGTACCCCAAGTGCAGGACACTCGCATGAAGTCAGTGGAGATTTCACTGGAGAATGTAAAGTTTAGCGGTACTCGTGGTGCTGCTGGTGATAAAATCAATAAAGGTGATGCCGTAGTGGTAAATGACTTCAAGGTATTCCTTACCGATGATGCCGGCAATGTGTACAACGCAAAAGTTGCCGATGGTTCGGCCGATGCACAGACCTATTGGACAAGCGAGGACCTTGCAACCGGTGCTTTGGATGCAGAATTCCACTATGTAGATCATGGTTGTATGAAAGTGGTAGCCGTTGCTAACCTCGGTAAAGATATGACATATCCGGAGTTCCTGCAGATGAAGAATCTGAATATTGATGATGAGCAGGACTCAAAAGATCTCAGCCTCTATGCCGAAGCGAACTTAACCAAGACTAATGAGCAGGAGACACACGAGAATACTACTTTCGAGGTATACAAGGCCGAGCTGACACTCAAACCCCGTATCTCACGTTTTGAGGTTGACGGATTCAGAGTAAAGTTCAATGCAACTCCTAAGTACAGTAGCATCCAAATAACCGACTTGCTTTTCCAGCACTATGATTCAGAGACTTCATTGCATACTGGTATTGAAGCAGGCTCACACGTTAAGCACATTCTTGACCTTACCGAACAATCAGAAGTTTACAACTGGTTCAACAATACCACTAAAGCAAAAGGTTGGTACTGGGATAACTTTGCTACTCCGCTCGAAATTACTCCTTCGACACCTGCTGCCGATGTCGTGGATGCTGCGGGCAACAATGCACCTTTGGCCTACCATTTCTTCTCGGGCACTACAATTCCCACATTTGTCATCAAACTTGTGGTAGATGGCCTTCCCGCTTATTTGTACTCAAAGGGTCTCTACTCTGCAGATAATTTGACAGGTGGACATCCGACAGCTATCACTGAGTTCGAAGAAGGTAAGATTTATCGTATGAGTGCACAGGGTGAAGCGCTTGGCGATGGTTCAATCCCCGTTGACGAGGACGACATCGACCCCATGGACAGATGTCTTGATATTACTGTTGACGTAGTGGACTGGGTAGTAGAATTGGTATTCCCCGAGTTCTAATAAAAACTTCTATTCATAAAGCAGAATTAACCGAATATAACACAACGGGAGGGGAGGCCTTGACTCCTCACAAACAAAAGGATAAGAATCCTCTCCTCCCGTATTTGAAAAACGAACAATCAAAAACATGCAGAATATGAAACTAAAATCCTTTGCTTTATGGCTGCTGCTTATGGGAGGGCTCTCCACTTCCTGTATCCAAGAGGATTTCAGCGAATGTCATAATGTATATCATCTCGCTCTCAGTTATTTGGGCGATGAGAACACTGAAATCTTCGGTGAGAAGATTGGTCGCGTACACATGTATGTTTTTGATGAACATAACCAATGCGTGACATACCGTCAGCTTCCCGATGCCGATGTGCAGGCACGTCTCACTACGCTGCCTCCCCTCGATGAGGGTACCTACCGCATCGTATGTGTAGGTAATGCATATCACACAGATGTTGAGGGTTTGACTTCGGGAGACTACGAGCAGATGCTCTTTGCCGACAGTGATTATACAGTAGGAGAGACTGTATCGGGCAACGACTCACTCTATTGGTCCTCGGTAGACTATATCATTGCGCCTTACGATGAATACAAGCAGCCAGAAACCAAGACAACCTATTTTGCAAGCTCACACTTTGACATCTATGTTGAGGTGGTGGGCGTAGAGAATCTTCACCGAAGAACTCCTTTCCAGGCGATTGAGCTTGTTGGCGTTTCGCCCCAGACAGACTTTAACAACGTAGCAAAGGGTCAAGTCACCACTTATGTGATGAAGCATGATTATGCTGCAAATGGCGATTTGATTGCTACGAATAACATCATGCGACACACCAATCATAGTGCAGCATATTTGCGATTGGTGGATGACGAGGGACATTCGTTGATTGAGGTTAACTTTGCACAGCATATTGCAAAGTACAACATCGATGTCACCAAGCACGAGTGTCTTATTCCCTTTAGAATTGAGTTTGAACCAGATCCAGCAATCAATGCAAGTATCAAGGTTTCGGTACCCACATGGTTTATAGAATATGTAACTCCTGAATTCTAATCCTTTACGACTATGCAAACAATGAACAGTATATATAAGTATATGGCCCTCTTGGCCTTCACTGCAGTCCTCTGTGTGGGCTGTCAACAGGAGACCGATGAGTGGATACCGGCAACAGGAAAGAAGAGTGTGATGATGGAACTTTCTGTATCGACTGCCGAACTCACACGCGCCATCCCTACCGATGCCGAGAAGACCATCAATACCCTGCGCGTCTATGCTTTCTCTGGCGACAGGCAAGCGGGATATATCTACCGCGAGGCCACTGCCACCGGTACTCCCTTCTATATGGATTTAGAGCTTCCCGAGAACGGTAGCCACAGCGTGGATTTCTACCTCGTGGCCAATGAGAAGGAAATGGTCAATGCTGCAGCCCTCACCGAGAATATGACAAAAGCCCAGCTCAAGGAAATTACCTTTGAGGGTCTCAAGACGGGCAGCGTCCTTCCCATGTATGCCAATACCACCATTACCATTAATGTGGATGACGTAAGGAATACTGCAAATGCTGCGGAAGGCCACGAAGGACATTTTGTGCTGACACAGACTGCAGCGTTCGAGTTGACACGCCCCATCGCCAAGCTCTCGGTTTTTGCAGCCAAGGTAGCCGGTGCTGAGAGTGATCCGCAAATAAGTAAGGTGGAGTTTCTTGCCGGAGGTACACGTCTGTACAACTACCTTTACCCGCAAGACGAGGCCACACTAGCCGCCATCTCCTCCAGAGCCAATAACCGCGTGATGCTGTCTACAACTGTGGCCATCGACAAGGAAATCGCCAAAGGCACGGCTGATGCCGAGAACCCTGGCAACTATAACGAAGTGGTGGTAGGGCAGTATCTCGCCGAGGTTCCTTACGGGGCAACGGCATGGGACACACCTTCGGCCTACGACAATGCTGCCGTGCTGCATGTGGAATACGCGGGTGGCGCAGGCCAATTGGTGAAGAACGCCTACATCTATCTTCCCAAGGTACAGCGCAACCATCATATCAAGGTGTGTATCCTCATCAATGCCGAGGGACAGATTATCGTAAATTATACTGTGGCTCCTTGGGATGACCATGCGATGCCGGACTACCGCTTCGAGTATCCTACTCACTCGTACTTGAGAGAGTCGATACCCACAACAGAAGCCGAGGCTGCTGCCAAACCTTCGGCTCCGGCAAGGATGAAAGAGACCCAACCTTTTGTGGGTTACTTCCAGATGACTCGCCCCAATACCGATACATGGACACCGACCCTGTTGGGACTCAACGCTTTGAACTGCGATGTATGGGTATATGATGATACGGATACTCAGATAACAAGTTTCCCTATCCCTGCCTCTGACAAGTGGTACAGGATAGAGGTGGAGCCCAAGAGCGGGATGCCCATCAATGGCGAAGTCAACCTGGCCATATCCTACACCGCCACGAGCTTTACTCAGAGCGAGTTTCTGCTTATCAACGGCAGCAATCACGAGCATTACTGGCCCTACTCTGGAGTATCGGAGCAGAATGCCGAATATGTAACAATAACAATGGTAAACTAAGAAGAATATGAAAAGGATAGTCAATCTGCTCGCCATAGCGGCAGTAACCGTGTTGTTGCACTCTTGTCAGGAACAAGAGTACTTCGAGGTTCCCATGAACGAAGAGATTGTGCTTGACCTCTCGGCAAGTGCTACAAGAGCTGCATCGACCTCCAATGAGGAGTATGTAGACCATATCGATGTCTTTATCTTCGAGGAGGATGCCTCCGGCAATCCCGTCGGCAATGCCCGTCACGAGCGTCATCAGGTAAACAACAGTCGCCAGCTTACTCTCAATGCCAAGCGCAGTTCCTTTGACACGGGCAAAGACTACCGTATGTACCTGATTGCCAACAGCAGCATTGCGGAGTCTGACTTTACGGATATAGCATACGGCACATTGCTCACCACCAAGCAGGAAGACCTCAAGGTACACCTCACTGGTCTGGCCATTGAGGGGACACCCAAATATTTCCTGATGGATGCCGTGGCCAAGGATAACAAGGGGAATTCGTCTGTAAAGCTTAACAATGGTAACTTGGCCGACAATACCATGCTCAGTGCCGAGTTGCGCCGTGCGGCAGCCAAGGTACAGGTAACCGTTACAGCAGCCGATAATATTGTGTTCAAGGACCTCTCTGCTATCGGTGGATATGCCGGATACTATGTGCGCAACCTTTCGTGTGATGCCTTCCTCCTTGCCGAGGCCAAGGATGATGAGGACATTGAGGCCAAGGTGATCACCACCTCAGAAACCAACAGCGGGTATTTTGTATGGCAGCCTGGGACCGATAGCAAGAAGGTGACACTTACCGTGTATGCCTACCCCAATCACTGGTCAAACAGCAGTATCTTGGAGCACGAGACCAGCATCGTGGTGAACCTGCCCATGAGCTACAACGACGGTAGTGGAGTGAAAGACTATCCCGGTAACTGGTACAAGATACCCATGACCAATGACCAGACCCTGCGTCGCAACCACTACTATGCTGTGGACATTACCCTTGACCGTCCCGGAGCAAATGAGATGAATGAGCCGGAGACTGTTGATCCTATCTACTATGCCGTGGAGGACTGGGTACAGCAGGATATCAACGTGGGCGGTGAGGACAAGCCTGCTTACTTGATGGTGAACCGTACCGAACTGGAGATGCACAATACAGACATCGATGCTACGACGTTGGAGTTTGCCTCCTCATCGCCCGTGACCATCACCGTAAAGGATGCTTATTACTATAACAAGTTTGGTGTGAAGACCACGGTAACCGGTGTTTCCATATCGGGAACAACCGATGGCGGTATCGGTGGTAACATTACGGTCAACAGTCCCAATCCCACAAACAACACCATCCGCTACTTCACCTTGGTAGTGGTCAATGAGCAGGGTATTTCTAAAGAGGTTACTGTAGAGCAATACCCACTGGTATATATCACCAATATACAAAGCTATTATTCATATCGTAGTGACTTCTTGAGCAGTAGCGGATCACCCGATGGTACGGCAACAGGCAATCACTATGAGGACAGAGGGGATTATAGCCGTTTTGCGGTAAATTATAGCAATAATGGTACTCATACGTACAGTGGAGGTAGATATAGTGATTCTGGTTTCTTTGTATCGAAGTTCGTCAACGGTACGTATGAGTCAGGATACAATCAAGGGCTTTCCAATGTGGATTTCTATACCAGGAACGGGAGGGGAAACTTCAACGACCCATACAATGCCCGCATGTATCACATCCGTATCACGGCTACCTCAGGTGATTACATCCTGGGCCGACCGAAGATTACCAATGGTGTCACCGACCCGGGTGAAGACAATGCCCGTATGGTATCGCCGTCATTCATGATTGCATCCCGACTGGGCACATTGACAACAAGTATGATTCCCAACAATGCCAATCTACTGAAAGTCTATTCCGAGCACGCCAAACAGTATGTGGAGGTATACAAAGACCCAGAAACGGGCAAGACCATACACCTCAGCGACTGGAGGCTCCCGACCGAAGCCGAGTTGGAGATTATCTACCAGTTCCAGGGTACGGAGAACCAGCGAGCCGATGCTATTGACTATCTACTCAATGCCGGTGCCTATTATAGCGCAAGCGGACCCGTCGAAAACCCGAAGAGCGATATGACCGGTACTTCGGTCCGCTGTATCCGCGACGTATACGAAGTGGCCGAATAGGAGGTGACAAGTGAGTAAATGCAATGACAGTATATACATTATTATATATATAGGATTATGAAGACAAGAATGAAATATGTGATGACGGCTCTCGTAGGAGCGCTGACGCTGATGACTTCGTGCTACGAGGAGGAACTTCACCTCCCCGGTGACGGTACTGCCCCCGAGGGCTACAAGACCGTGAGTTTCGTGGCACAGGTGCCCGATATGGAGACTGTGAAGACCCGTGCGGTAGACCCTGACGGTGGTGGCGTTCAGCAGATTACGGTGTTCTGCTTCGATGAGAACAGCCTGTTTATCACCACGACCACGGCAACATTGACTCCCGATGGCGGTGCCGGCACTGTGTCACTGAAGGGACAATGCAAGGTTACCGTCCCCGGCCATACAGCGACACTGCAACTCGTGGGCAACCAGAACCTTACCTACTTCAAGGAAGACAGTTACCGCGGTATGTCAGAGGTGGACGTGATGGCTGCCTTGGAGGCATCGGCCGGACGTATGATATACTGGGCACGCGAGACCATGGAGGGAATAAAGACCCACAATACGCCAGACAATCCCGTGCTGCTGTTGCGCAACCAGGCCAAGATAACGCTCAGCGTGGATGCTGCAAAGAGCAATTTCGTGGAAAGCGGATGGATTGTGACCAATACCAATGCCTTCGGTACGGTGGCTCCCTATAGTACCGAGTATGGAGGCTTTGTGAAGCCTACCTTGGCTACTCCTTTTGTGACGTTGCCTGAGAATAGAGAGAAGTTGGGCGACTTCATGGATGTGCGCACCAACAATGAAGAATACATCTTCGAGACGGAGAATACCGAGGCCGACCCGGTAGACTTCATTGTGAAGGGCTCGCAGAATGGCGGTGAGGAACTCTACTACCGCATCTCGCTCATCGACGAGAATGGCGAGCATGTGCTGATCATGCGCAACCATCACTACCAAGTCAACATCGTAGGACCGCTCAGCTACGGCCAGCCTACTTTTGAGGAGGCATTGGAGGCACCGGCTACCAACAACGTATGGGTGTCCATCTCGGACAACATCTCCGAAGTGCAGGACCATGAGTACCGTCTGGCAGTAGATGAGACCTCGGTGGTTATCGGTGAAGAGGAGTTCAACGTACTGGGAACCTATACCTTGCATTACACCTTAGAGGCATTAGGCGGACAAACGCTCACCCAGGCCGAAGTGGCATGGATGGAGGGCAACAACGTGGCGTTGCATAACTTTACCCATACCTTCGATGCTGCTACGGGACGCGGTTCCATCACCATCAACCTCAACGACATGGGCGAACAACAGAAGCGTGAGGGCACGCTCATGGTGAAGAAGGGGCGTCTATCGAGAAAAATCAAGGTGGTGACGGTGAAGAGGCAGACCTTTGAGCCGGCATGGATTACGACGAACATCTATGGTGTAGGCACGGGCGAGAATGTCACCATGATGTTTACCATCCCCGAAGATTGCCCCGAAGCGCTCTTCCCGATGGATGTACTCATCTCGGTCAACGACCTTGACGTACGCAGTGAGTCGGGCATGGTGCTCCCCGTAATCTATAGTGGTGAAGAGGGCTACGGTGCTGACAATGGCATAGGTTACAAGTATGTGCTCACCGTGACAGGTACAGGCAAGCAGCGTGTATATCTGGAGACCAGCCTCGAGCAAGTTACGGGCAACACAGTGGATGTGACCATCGAGGCCAAGCATTTCGCTTCGCTTACCAAGACTGCTACGTTCCAGTCGGAAGTGAACCGATGGATACTGCTTCATAATCTACGTTCCTATCGTTCACAGGGTTCCGATGAGGTGATATACTACCACCTCGTTCCACAGAAAAAGGGTGCCATTGTGGAGTTTCCTGCCCACTTGGGTGAGAATGTCGTGTGGGATGCAAATTACACGAACCCTACCTATAAAGTGGTGGTACCTGACGAGGACAAGGATGAGTTCCTTATCTATTCACGATACCTTGATCACAACGACAATCATCCAGACCTCAACTTTAAGTTCTATCCCGTACAAGAGGAATTGTGGTCTACCGGCGGACGTGTCTATGGCTTTATTCCCGAACACCTGACTGCCGACAATGGAGCTATCTTCCATATGATTACCAATACACCGAAGAGCGCCGAGGTGGTGCGCATCGCTTCCAATCCTCAAGGCTCTCCTTCAGTGACAGGAGATGGGACAGACTGCGATGGTGCCCAGTTCCGTTCAGCCATCTTCGAGCTGGCCAACTACCACCCGTTCCACTTCGCGGCACAGATCAACAATGCCGGTACAGTGGTTAACGGAGAGTCTGAAGAGGAAGTAGATGTTGTAGAACTGCCCTACCAGCCCGGTCAATCGGTCAACATCGCTTTCGATGTGACAAGCTTCACCTCTACCATCCGTGGAAACAATAATCAAGTGTTGCCAGAGAGTGAGCAGCAATCTGTAGACCCCTTCGGTATGGCATTCGACATCTATATTGATGCTCCTATGCTCGATATTGATGAGAGTTGTACGCTCTATACGAGCGGTAAGGTCACCCGCGACCCCAATGTAGAGGGGCGTTTCATCTACCACGTGGATGCCGACAGAGAGGCCGAGCGTGCATACGGCAGTGCTGCACTTACTACCGACACCAAGGCTGCAAGCCAGGAAGGCGAGCGTAAGGTAATCCCCTTCAAGACAAAGAGCATCGTGACTGCCGGTGAGATTACTATCAGTGCCGATGAGTCAAAAGTGGTATACTACAAGAAGGTATTCAAGATACAGAACAAGTCTATTACCGGCATACTCCAATACCGTGACAAGGCGACCGGTGAGATAAAGAATGTACCTTACGAAGCATTTGTCCCCTTCGAGATGAAGCCTACCTACAACCGTATCGGTACGGTGACGGTAGGGCAGAACGGAGAGTTCGAGTTGCGCTTACGTAAAGAATATAAGTACGACTGGACCACCGATGCCGTAAAGTTCCAGTTCACCGAAGGTGGTGTAGTATATGAGAAGGAGTTTGCATCGCTCAGTGCACTGCATTCATCGTTGACATCAGGTCCTGTTATCTTGGAATAACCTGTTCCTTGATTGGTAACGATGCAGATAGACCTCAAGGAGGGTGCATAAACCACACCCTCCTTCTTTTAATCCCCTCAACAGATTTATGCTATGAGAAAGAACACCATAATAGCCCTTCTGCTTGTCGTCATCGTTTTTACGGCATTGTATGACGCTGTGGTATTCATTGATATTCTACGCACCGCAGACATGCCCTACAGGAACCTCGCCCTCATAGGCACCTCCTTAGGCGTTATCATCTGCATCTTCATGGGCATATATGTGTGGAGGCGAAAGGACTGCAGGCACAGATAGAAGACAATTGCTGTAAATAAACGTTGTTTATTCGCTCGTTTGTTCGTATCTTTGTTTCGTCAAAGCGAAAAACTTTTCTCACCGCGAAGAAAAAAATTGTCACCGCGGTGACAAAACAAAACGGATATATGCGAACATTTGAAGAGCTGGGCGTGATGCCCGAGATTTGTGAGGCCATCAGCGAATTGGGCTTCGAGTACCCCATGCCGGTGCAGGAGGAGGTGATACCTTACCTCTTGGGCAATGGGAACGACGTGATTGCTCTGGCACAGACGGGAACGGGTAAGACGGCAGCATTCGGACTGCCCATCATACAGAAGGTAGACCCCACCGAGCCCTATGCACAAGCACTTATCTTGAGCCCCACACGCGAACTCTGCTTGCAGATTGCCGATGACTTAGCTTCGTTCTCCAAGTATGTGGAGGGTCTGCGCGTAGTGCCTATGTATGGCGGTACCTCCATAGAGAACCAGATACGCAACGTGCGCAAGGGCGTACACATCATCGTGGCTACTCCGGGCCGCCTCATCGACCTCATGGAGCGTGGCGTGGTGAGCCTCGCTACGGTACGCGACGTGGTACTCGACGAGGCCGACGAGATGCTCAACATGGGCTTCACCGACAGCATCAACCGCATACTCGAGGATGTACCGCACGACCGCAACACACTGCTCTTCTCGGCCACCATGAGCAAGGAGATAGCACGCATAGCCAAGAACTATCTCACCGATCCTCACGAAATCGTCATCGGCAACAAGAACGAGGGTTCCGAGAACGTGAACCACGTGTACTACATGGTGCACGCCAAGGACAAGTATCTCGCCCTGAAGCGCATCGCCGACTACTACCCGAATATCTACGGCATCATCTTCTGCCGCACACGCATGGAGACACAGGAGATTGCCGACAAACTGATACAGGACGGCTACAATGCCGACGCCCTGCACGGCGAGTTGTCGCAGCAGCAGCGCGACCTCACGATGCAGAAGTTCCGCAAGCGCCGCATACAACTTCTCGTAGCTACCGATGTAGCCGCTCGCGGACTTGATGTGGATGACCTCACCCACGTCATCAACTATGGTCTGCCCGACGACACCGAGAACTACACTCATCGCAGTGGCCGTACGGGTCGTGCAGGCAAGCGCGGTACCTCCATCGCCATCATCAACTTGCGCGAGCGAGGACGCATGCGCGAGATAGAGAAGGTCATCGGCAAGGAGTTTGTCAAGGGTACCATTCCCACAGGCAAGGAGATTTGCGAGAAGCAACTGTGGAAGGTCATCGACGACATCGAGAAGACCGAGGTGAAGGAAGACGACATTGCCGAGTTCCTTCCCGCCATTTACCGCAAGCTCGACTGGCTTGACAAGGAGGACATCATACACCGCGTCGTCACTCGTGAGTTCGGCCGCTTCGTAGAGTACTACAGCAATGCCCCCGAGCCCGAGCCAGTGGTAGAGCGAGGACAACGGACAACGGACAACAGACAACGGACGAAGGGTGAAGGGTCGCCTCGCCAACGCCGCGAGAAGGGTGACGGAGCACGTAAGCCCGAGCAGGGCTATGCCCGCTTCTTCGTCAATCGCGGCAAGCGCGACGGCTTCTATGCGGCGCAAGTCATCGACATGGTGAACCGCCACGTGCGCCACGAGCGCATCGAGATGGGGCGCATAGACCTGATGCAGAACTTCTCATTCTTCGAAGTGCCCGAGAGCCAGGCCGACACCGTACTGCGCGCACTGAGCCATGCTCACGTGAACGGACAGCATGTGGTGGTGGAGTTGGCTGGAGAGGAGGCAAGGCCTCCCCTAACCCCTCCCAAGGAGGGGGATTTTAAGCCTCGCGGAAAGAAGGAGAACAGAAAAAAAGATGAAAATTTCAATAGCTTCGCTCCATTCGAAAAAAAGAACAAGAATCGCGACCGTCAAGTCCCCCCCCCTTGGGAGGGGCAGGGGGGAGGCCGCACCAAGCCCTCACGCGAGGAGCGTGGCTATACCAACAAGCGTGGTCCTATGAAGAAAGACGACTGGAAACAGTTTTTCCAGCACGACAACGAGCGCCCTCTGCGCGGTCCCGAGCCCGACTTCAGCGAAGAAGGATGGGCACGCCGCAAGCCAAAGAAACGCTGATACTGTTTAGTGATAGAAAGTCACAACCAACACGGGAGCAATAGCATTGGTGTTCTCCATAGGGAGGGTTATTACCAAGCCCTCTTCCTTGTTGAGGAAGGGGATGGCACCGTAGCCCAGAAGCTCTACGCTCTGCACCTCGCTGTCGGTGTGGGGCGATGCTTTACCCAATGACTTAATGGTGTAGGTGCGGTTTTCCGGCCAGCGCATGATGGTGGCAAACACGGTGTCGTGACGTGTGACAAAGCGTACATCCTGTGCCGAGTAGTTGTTGCTTTCGTTGAAGCCCTGTGCATGTAGCGGCTTGGCATTCTCTGCCGAGGGTCCCTCACCGAAGGTCTTCCAGGGGCGTGTGCCGTAGATAGAAGTGCCGTTGACATCCATCCATGCCTTGATGTCGTGGAGTATGGCCAGTTCCTTTTCGTCGATGCTCCCATCGCCACGAACAGGCACTGAGAGCAGCAGGTTGCCGTTCTTGCTGACGATGTCGACGAGCATAGAGATGACCTGCGAAGCACTCTTGTACCATCCATTGTGGTAGCTTGTCTCGCTATAGTGCCAGCTGCCGATGCAGGTACAGGTCTGCCAGTATTTCTCCTGAGGACGGTCGGGCACACCGCGCTCCACGTCCCACATCATGGCCTCCTTGTGATGTTCCTCGAGTATCTTACCCATGGCCACCACGCTCTGCTGTCCACCGTTCCACTGGGCACTACGGTTATAGTAGTGAGTCAGAATGTTGAGACCTATCTGGTCATCACAACCGTAGAAGGGAAGCACAGTATCGTCGAAGTAGAGTATGTCGGGACGGTAGTCGTTGATGCACTGCAACACACGGTTCTGGAACTTCATCTTGAACTCCTCCGAGGGGAGCGAAGCGCCGTTGCCCCATCCCCACTGGCCGTGTATGGCCCCGATGTTCTTATAGTCCTTGCTGGGCTCGTGACGCTGTGCATAGAGCTCTTGTGGGTCGTACCCCTCCCACCATTGGTCCTTACCATCGGCTTTGGTGAGGTTGCCGTCGTAGTCTTGCGACTTCTCCATCCAGGTCCATGTGTGGCTTCCGTGCATGCTGATGCCGAGGGGTAGCCCATATTTCTTGCATGCTGCAGCCCACTCGCCTATGATGTCGCGCTTGGGACCGAGGTTCACCGAGTTCCACTCCTGATAGGGCGAGTTCCACAGGTCGAAGTTGTCGTGGTGCTGCCCGAGGGTAAAGAAGTAGCGTGCTCCCACGCTCTTGTATAGAGCTACTAATGAGTCAGGATTCCAACGTTCGGCCTTCCAGTCGCGTATGAGCTCTTTCAATCCGTAGTCCATGGGGTCGCCAAAGTGCTCCACGTGCCAGCGGTGCTGTCCCTCGCTCTCATAGTACATGTGGCGGGCATACCAGTCGCCGTCCATACCCTGACATTGTGGTCCCCAATGTGCCCAGATGCCAAACTTGGCATCCTTGAACCATTCGGGACATTCCCATGCGTTCAGACTCTCCCAGTCGGGGGTGAATGTACCTGTGGCTACGGGTACGTTCCTTTGTACACAACCGCTCATGGCTATGGCGGCAAGGCTGCAAACGATTGTTTTCAGTGTTTTCATTAGCGTTTTAGTTCGTTGTTTCCCCCCTTAAAACTTCACCATCGCACCCAACAGTACATTGAATCCCTGTGAAGGGTAACCTGTGTAGTATTGGTGGCGGTGGTTAAGCAAATTGTGTGCGTCGAGGAAGAAACTGATGTGCTTGTTCAGCCCATACTGTGCACCGAGCCCCCAGTCGATGATAGCGCGTTCATTAGCACCGGTGAACATCACTAACTTCAAGTCGGTATGTGCATACAGATTGGGAATGATGCGCACACGGGCATTGAAGTCGGCATCTACCTGTGGAGCGCGTGCCAGCAGTGCGCGATTGCCCTTCATCATCCAATAGTAGTAGGCGCCCTTGGCTGAGAGGCTTACGAGGTCCTTGTAGCTGTAGCTGATGCCGGTGTCAAAGGTGGCCACCTGTGCATTATGGTTGGTGATGCCGGTATAAGTGGTGCCTATCGAGTCCATCACCGTCTCGAAGAGGGCATCGCCGAGCATTCGGTAGCCGCCTCCGATATTCAGGTGCAAGCCTTCGATGATGCGGAGATTGCCTTCGAGGCGTACATTCATGAAGGTGTAGGTGGGGCGCAGCTGCTGCTCTGCCGCCCAGTAGGGCGAGAGGGCATAGAGCTGGCCGAAGGTGTTGATGTCGCGTCCGCCATCAAGAGTGAACTTGACAGTGAAGCTGTTATCGGGCACGTAGCTGACGCTGCACTCCGGAGACACTTGCATCGGATGGCTTACGTTTCTTCCCATGAGGAAGTCCAGATTAAGACCGCCGACGAAGCGCAAGTCTCCATACCGGTAGTCCCAACGGGGGGTTATGCCCAACGAATGGTAGTTGCGGTAGTCTGCCAGTCCCCGGTAGCCGAGCACATCACTGCGCACCAGCACCGATGCCATGCCCCAATCGTAGAGGTCCATGCTGAAGGTCGCCTTGCTGCGTAGATGGTTCTCGCTATGGGGAACCTTGGCTGCAAAGTAAGTGCTACGTCCGAAGCGGGTGTAGTGTATGGATGCCTGATAGGAAAGCATTTCCTTTATTGATCCCTTGATGCCTGCATAGGCTCCAAGGTTATTGGCTTGCTGTATGTCTGTGGCTCCATTGGGGATAGTGCCGGTGAGGTAGTTATAGTTATAGTATGCAGCGTGTATGCCTGCATTCAAGGCTACATTGGCCAATTGTGTGTTATAATCGGCCCCAAGACCCATATCGTAGCGGTGTGAGCGCCACTTGTTGTTTTTGTCGCTGAGTCTGAATTTTCCATTCCATCCGTTTACATACGCTCTGAAGGCCAGGTCGTTGCTTCCTCCGAAGTTTAGTCTATAGGCTGCCAATCCACTAAGGTTGTTATAGTTACCATATCCAAGATGTGCATATCCCGGAGTTCCTTTCTCTGGAACAACGGCTATAGTTTTTGCGGGTTTAGCCTCACGGTCAAAGTTTGTAAGGTCTATATTCTCGTTGGCATAGATTATCTGTTCTTTGGTTATCGTGGGTTTCACTTCTTCTGGTATGAAATTGCGCTTTACAGCTCCAGCGATAATCGGGTTGTAGGTGCTTTCTACGAGCACCGTGCGGTTGATGGTGTCGTTGGTTGCTTGTGCCATGCCTACTATGGGGGCAAGCAATACAAACAGTAGGGGGATATATCTTTTCATATTTCTTTATACGTTCTTAGTTGTTCATCTTATTTTCCAAAGCCTTGAGTCGTTCTTCAATCATTGATGCGATGTCATCTTTGGCCTTATAGCTCTGCTCCAACGAGATGAGGTACTGCTTGGCCTCGATATACTTTTTGTTTGTCATATACACGTCGGCCAGCAGGATGAAGCTGCGTGCCAGCCAGTAGCTGTGCGGTGTACTCACGTTTATATAGTCGAGCACTTCCTTCTCGGCACTGTCATATTTGTGCATATTGTAGTATAACTGTGCCAATAGGTACTTGGCTTCGGCACCGTATACGTTGCGAGTATCCTTGGCGAGTATGCTCAGGTCTTCTATTGCGCCTTCGTTCTTATTCTGTATAAGGTATGCCTTGGCACGATAATAGCGCAGTTCGGTGACAGTTTCTGGCAGCAGTTTGCTGTTGGCAAGTACTTGCGGAGTCTCCTTTATGATAAGTTCATTGTTATCCAATGCTTGTGCCGAGCGCAGACGGTACACTTGGGCATGCTGTTTGATCGACGGGTTGCTTGTGAGTTCGATAAGGTTACCGTACGTCTCCAGGGAGAGTTCATATTCTTTGTGGTTGTATGCAAGGTCAGCGAGCATGCGTGTAGCCTCTTCGCAGTATTTGCTGCTACGTCGTGCGGCCACCTGTTGCAGATACAACTTGGCATCGTTGTAGTTGTCGGCTTTGTAGTAGATGCATCCTAAGTAGTACTGTGCATCGGCAATGTAGGCTCCGTTAGGGAATTGACTGAGATACTTGGTCAGTCCGTCAGCTGCAGTCTTCACATCGCCACGCACATAGGCTATCTCGGCAGCCTTGTAGCTAAGTGAATCATGCTCGTTTACATCTACGGTCACCAAGCCCTTGGTCTGTGTAGAAAATTCTACGTAGCTATCCACCATATTTTCTTCCACATAGAGGTTCTTGAGGTCACGCATGGCAACTTTGGCCTGTTCGCTGTTAGGATAGTTGGTAATCACGGTTTTGTATGCCTCTATGGCCGACCGTATGCGGTTGTTCTGATAGTGTATGAGTGCTATCTCGTTGCCCGCGATGGGTGCATATTGACTTTGTGGAAACTGTTGGGTGAGTTGCTCGAAAGTCGATATGGCCTGTGTGCCCTGTTCCAAGTGTACATAGGCACGACCTTTCTCGTAGAGCGCATCATCGTAATAGTCTGATTGTGGATAGGTTTCGGTGAGGTAGGTGAGTGTACCTATCTTGTCATCGTAGCGTCCAGAGAGTCCTTGAGCGAATGCCTTCTGATATACGGCATAGTCCGTTTGTGAAGGGTCGGTGGCAATAGCTTTGTTGTAGGCCTCTTCAGCAGCTTTGTATTGTCGCGAGTGGAAGTAACAGTCGCCTATGCGCATGTAGGCATCGGCTATGGTAGCCTTGTCTATGGCACCCGAAGATGCAACATATGACTGTACCAAGCTGTTGAATTGCTTGAAAGCATCCTGATAGTTCTTCTGTATGAAGTATGTGTAGCCCAGTCCATAAAGTGCCAGTCCGTAGGTACGTCCACGGCGGTCACTCGTCAGGTTGAGGTATTGCGTATAGTCGCGTGCTGCCTGTCGGTAATCACCTCTGCGGAAGTATACCTCGCCACGCCATAACAGAGCATCGGCTCCTGTCTGTCGGTCATAGTCTCCTACCTTGAGCGACTCGTTCAGTTTGCTGAGGGCTCTGTCGAGGTTGCCACTGGCAAAGGCTTCCACACCTGCCTTGTAAAGGAGTTGTTGCTTGGCTGCCAGCACGGTTTTGCCCGGCTGTTGTATTTTGGCTATCGACTGCAGGGCTGCATCGTAGTTCTTGGTGTTCATGTAGGTCTCTACCAGATAACTGTGAATACGATCGGTATATTCCGAGTTGGGGAACTCTTCGAGGAATTGTTCGAGTGTAGCCACCGATTCTCCGAATCCTGTATAGGCTGTCTCGTGCATGCATACGGCATAGTTATACATTGCTCGCTCACGTAGCATCGGTACGGCATTCATGGCAGCAGCCTGCTCGAAGCATAGGCGAGCCTTGTTCTTGTCGTCCAGTGCCAGGTACGAGAGTCCCGCATGCAACTGTGCGTTCTGTGCTATCGCGTCATCACCATCGCTCACCATGGCAAACAGCTCAGGGGCGCGCAGATGCTCATTCGTGTTGAAATGTGACATGCCAAGCTGGTACATCGCTTCTCGTGTGGGCTCTACAGCCTCTGCCAGATACTCCTCGAGCACCACTGCTGCCTGCAGATAACGCTGCTGTCCGTAGAGTGCTTCACCTTGTATACGTTTCATTTCCAACGTATATTCATCTTGTCCGTATTGCTCGTTGTAAGCCACGGCCATCGCCTCGGCCTCGGCATAACCCTTGGTCTGCAGCATGATTTCGGTCAAATAATAGCGCGACTGCCGATGATAGGTTGGCACTTCCAGTGTTCTTGTGAATCCCTCTTCGGCTGCTTCGTAATGTTTCTCCTGATAATCCGTATAGGCTGTATAAAATGCTGCCTCATTGTCGTAGCGATCACTTATTATTCTCAGTATGTCGAGTTGTACTGCCGCCTCTTCGTATTGTCCTTCCTTAATCAGGGATAGGGCATACGCTAATATGATGTTGTCGCGCTCCTCATCGGGTAACATGTCGGGATCCACCTCCTGCATGCCATACACCACTTGTGCATAGTTACCTTGTGCATAATAGCTCAGCAGTGCCAGTGCCTTCATGCGGTTCTGTTCCGGTGCATCGGGGTATAGCTTCAGATATTCTTCAATGGTTCCGAGCGCCTCTTCGGGGTTCCTGTAGTAGGCAATGAGTGCCAGCAGTGCTGCTGCCTCATGCTCTTGTATGTGTGTAGGATTCCCATTCTGCACTTGGTGCAGTAGTTCTTCGGCCATGTCGTAGTTGCGCTCGTTGTAGAGCAGCTTGGCTTCTTGAAGGAATCGCTTGCTGCGCATTTCGCGCTGCTGTACCACATCCGCATACTGTGCCTGTATCGGGAGCACCGAGCAGACCAACAACAGTATAACAATCTTTCTCATTTTTTCTGTATTATTTTAAAATAGGGCATAAAGGTACGAAAAACACACGAATAATCAGCATATATCCTTACGATTCCCTATTAAATATGTGTAAAAGTGGAAAAATACTATTAAATTTGCGCCATATTGTCGCATACGGGTAATTTAGCAGCCGCATGAGGCATTCTAAAGATTGATATCACAATGAAGAAAATCATTGATCCCATTAGCAAGGAACTGCTCAAGGCCGAACTCACTGAAGACAGGCGCTTGCGTCATACCAATCGTGGTGGCAACGACCTCTACATCATTGATGCTCATAATGCTCCTAACGTGATGCAAGAGATTGGCCGTCTGCGTGAAATTGCTTTCCGTACCAGTGGTGGAGGAACAGGAGAGAGTGTTGATATTGATGAATTCGATACCATGGAGGTACCTTACAAGCAACTCGTGGTGTGGAATCCCGATGCAGAGGAGATTATCGGCGGCTATCGCTATATCCACGGTTCTGATGTCAAGTTCGATGACAAAGGGCAGCCTATTCTCGCTACCTCGCACATGTTTCACTTCTCAGAGAAGTTTATCCATGAATATCTACCCCGTACCCTCGAACTGGGTCGTTCTTTCGTAGCAGTAGAATATCAGGCCTCGCGTACCGATACCAAGGGACTCTTCGCTCTCGACAACCTCTTCGATGGCCTCGCTGCCCTCACCGTTGTGCTTGATGATGCTGAGTACTTCTTCGGTAAGATGACCATGTACCCTTCCTACGATCGCCTTGCCCGCGACATGATTCTCTACTTCCTCGACAAGCACTTCGGTGACCGCCGCCACATGGTGAGTGCCTACCATCCTCTCTTCCTCGAGCATAATCCCAAGCAGTTCCGCGAACTCTTTGTGAAAGATGACTTCAAGCTCGACTACCGTATCCTCAATGCTCAGGTGCGTCAACGAGGATGTAACATTCCTCCGCTTGTCAATGCTTATATGAACCTCTCGCCTACGATGCTTGTCTTCGGTACCGCCATCAATCACGAGTTTGGAGCTGTAGAGGAGACTGGTATACTCATCAGCGTCAACGAGTTGCACGAGGATAAGCGTAAGCGTCATATCCTCACCTTCGTGGAGGAACGTCCCCAGTTCAAGAAACGTGTCAGAGGTACCAAGGTGCTGTTCCCGTTTAGAAGAAAAAGAAAATAGATAGAAAAATGAAATCGAGATTACTTATCCTATTGGGTTGTATGCTCATAGCTATGGAGATGATAGCAGAGAGCACGAAGACTGTCAGTGTCAAATTCTCTGATTTTCCCAATGGCGTGCAATACGCAGAAAATGAACAGCACGATTTGGGAGATGGACTGGTAATCTATACTACTCTATGTCATTTTACTGAACAACTTAGGATATATGCCAGTTCTACATATAATGGATATGTCATCTCTGACCCACTCCCAGGGACTATCATAAGTATGAGTTTCAAGATGGGCCATAAGAAAGATGTACTGGATGTTTATGGTAGTACAGATAAGGAGAATTGGACTTTAATCAAAAAGGATGGCATTAAAACGACTTCTACCTCCTATAAGAATTATACCTTGGATTTCCCGACAGATGCTAACTATACTTGTTTCAAACTCGATGTAAGAGGCTCAGAACAGATTCGCATAGAATCGCTCTCTATCACCTATGTAAGTAGTGACAATGATGAAAGCAATGATGATGAGGACGACGTCTTTATGGTCTCCGCTCCTGTTTTCATCCCCGGAACTTCTACTTTTAGTACAGAATCCTTGAATGTTACAATTACTGCAACTGAAGGGTGTGATATATTTTATACTACTGATGGTACCACTCCATCGTATGCAAATATCGAAGAGTGTAGGAAAGGCTCTGTGGCTACTATTTATGCTTCGAGCACTCCGGTGACATTGAAGGCAATAGCAAAGGAACCGATAACAGGAGAGTATAGCGATGTTAGTAGTGCAACCTATACTTATGTTGATCTTTCGATGGGAAATGATGGTTCTAAAACAAAGCCTTATACGGTAGAGGAGGTAAAAGCGCTGATAGGATTGAAAAGCAACAAATGGGTGAAAGGGATAATCTACGGGACAATGCTTGGTTACGATATTAATGACGGGATAGCTACTTCTGATTTTAGTGCAGATTGGAACATCGTATTGGGAAATGAAGAAACACATATTCCTGTGAGACTTACTAGTAGTGGGAACATAAAGAGTGAAATAAATCTGAAAGATCATCCTTACCTGAAAGGTAAAGAGATTTTGATAAAAGGTGAATTGAATGACTATTGTAGTTCATATGGTGTGTATGCTCCAGCCGAATATAAAATAACCTATGATGTCCCCATCAATAGTTATGGTTATGCTTCGTTATTTTTGGATATGCCAGTGTCAGTACCTACAGGTAGTACAGCTTATTATTGCACTATTGAGGAGAATTATGTTAATCTGTGTCCTGTAGGGAATATAGTTCCTGCTGGCGTAGGTATTATTATTGAGTCAGAACCCAATTCTACGTGTACGCTCACCTATACTACAGAAATGAATGTTAATGCGGAGTCTATTCTCAATGATAATCAGTTGGTCGGATTCAACAAAGACTCTGTTATTGCAGTGGATGGTCATGCCTATTATGCACTGAACGTGAAAGACAATAAGTTGGGATTCTATATACCTCAAACAGCAACAGATGCAACAGATGCTGCAGGAGGGTTTGCTGCTATAGCCAATAAAGCCTATCTAAAGGTGGATGCAGAGCAGAAAGCTACTATGTTTCTTATCCGTCGTGGAAATGATGAAACAACCATTCTCCCGATTGTCCATGTATCTGATGATATTATCTATGACTTGCAAGGACGTATGGTATCTTCTCCTGCTTCGGGATTATATATCCGAGGAGGTAAAAAGATTATCGTAAGATAACAAGAAAGCATTATGCTGAAAAAACTATATGAAAAACCTGAGATGATTGAGGTAGAGTCAATTCCTTCTACTGTCTTGTCAACGAGTTTTTACATCGTTGAAGATTCACAAGGGGATTTCAAAGAAGATTTTGTAGTAGAACGTCGCGGGACATGGGGTGACCTTTGGGAGGATAACTATTGGAAAAATATATATGAATATAACAAATAAAATTACCACATTGAAAACTTTTGAACTGATCGCCAAGACCTTCCAGGGGCTGGAAGAGGTGTTGGCAAAAGAACTTACCGAGTTGGGTGCCGACGATATCCAGATAGGTCGCCGTATGGTGTCATTCACTGGCGACAAGGCGATGATGTACCGTGCCAACTTCCACCTGCGCACTGCTATTCGCGTACTCAAACCCATCCTTCATTTCAACGCCAAGGATGCCGACGAGATCTACGACATCGTGAAGACCCGCATCAAGTGGGAAGACTATATGACCGTCAGCACCAGCTTTGCTGTCGACTCGGTAGTATATAGCGACGAGTTCCGCCACTCCAAATTTGTGGCCTACCGCGTCAAGGATGCCATTGCCGACTACTTCCGCGAGAAGGAGGGTAAGCGCCCTTCAGTACAAGTGACCAACCCCGACATCACCCTGCATATCCATATCGCACAGGAGCGCTGCACTCTGTCGCTCGATTCGTCGGGCGAGTCACTTCATCGCCGAGGCTATCGTCAGGAGGCCGTTGAGGCTCCCCTCAACGAGGTACTGGCAGCTGGTATGCTGCTGCAGACAGGATGGACTGGCCAGTGCGACTTCGTAGACCCCATGTGCGGGTCGGGCACCCTGCCCATCGAGGCTGCCCTCATCGCCCGCAACATCGCTCCTGGCGTGTTCCGCAAGGAGTTTGCTTTCGAGAAGTGGGCCGACTTTGATCAGGAACTCTTCGATGAAATCTACAACGACGACTCTGCCGAGCGCGAGTTTACCCACCATATCTACGGCTACGATATCGACTGGAAGGCGGTGAACATTGCCACCAACAACGTGCGTGCCGCCGGACTCTCCAAGGACATCACCATCGAGCGTCGCGATATGGCCGACTTCACCGAGATGGAGGGCTCTGCCATCATGGTCACCAACCCTCCCTACGGTGAACGTATCACTACCGATGACTTGCTGGGCCTGTACCGCACCATCGGCGAGCGCCTCAAGCACGCCTTCAAGGGCAACGATGCCTGGGTGCTCAGCTATCGCAAGGAGTGCTTCGACAAGATTGGACTCAAGGCATCAGTCATCATCCCCCTCTTCAACGGTGCCCTGCCCTGCGAGTTCCGCAAGTATGAGTTGTTCGATGGTAAGTTCCGCGACTTCCGCGAGAGTGGCGAAGAACTCGACAAGAGCGAGCGTCCCACAGCCGAGCGCCGTCCCTTGCGCGAGCGTGAGGAACGTGCTGCCAAGACCTTCGGTATGAAGCGTGAGGAGGAGCGTCCCCACCGTCGCTTCAACGATGACAACCACCGTGGCTTCGGTGACGACCGTCGCCGTTTCAATGATGACAACCGCCGTCCTATGAACAAGCGTGAGATGGCTGAGCGCAACGACAGCGAACGCTTTGCTGAGGACACCAACTACAGCTCACTCTACGAGCGTCACCACGAGTTTGCCAAGATGCAGGCTGCACGTGAACGTAAGGCACGCACCACAAGCGACAAGCGCGAGTACCGCAGCAGCAAGCCAATCGCCGACAAGCGCGCCCAGCGTGCCCAGCGGTTCTCAAAGTCCGCTGTCGGTAAGGGACGTGGTGGTAGGAAGCGCGAGGAGTAGACGAGCGCGTACATGATGGCTGTATGACTGCATACAGGTTACCCTTGCCGCATGGCAAGGGTAACCTGTTTTTATGGAGTTTGTGGGATTATAGTCGCACTTTACGGCGGTTGATGATGTATATGCCGTTGTCCGTGGGGAGGTTCTCCAGCTTCTCTCCCTTCAGGTTGTATATGTCGGGAGCGGCATGGCCTCCTGTGGCGGCATTGATGGTGTCTGGGATGTCGGTGGGTGTATGCCTCAGGGCGAGCGCATCGCGCAAGATGTAGTATGTGGCCAGCAGTTCGGTGTGTGCCGAATTTGCGGTAAGGGTGTTGGCCTTGGCAACAGCCTGCTCCAGCATGAGGCGTACGCTGCTGTTAAGTGTGCCATCAAGCACCTTGCTGGCGGCAGCGGTCATGTCGGTGAGTAGGGCGTGTATATCGCCCTCGCTACGATTGGCGGTAACATTGAGCAGGCGCAGATTGTCAAAACCGAGGAATTTCTCGCTGCCGTTACTGGTGTGTATGGCCGAGATGCCAAAGGTTACGGTTTCTACTCCGTTGCAGGTGAAGGTCGCTTTGGCACTCTGCCATGCTTCGGCATTGCCGGGGACGGTGCTGGCGTTTTGGGCTTTGTTGCCGGCCTTTGCCCATATAGAGGCACTGCCTCCGAGACCGCTCTGCCAGATGTCGCTTTGTAGGGTGTAGTAGCCTGCAGCGAGTGTATCGCATTGTTGTGACAGTGTGATGGTAGAGGTGCCCCACTTCTGGCGTATGAGATAGGCGTTCTTGCCACCACCTTGGGTGGTAGGTATATTTGTGAATAGCGAGGAGTAGAGACAATTGTTGTTGAGGATACTCATATCGTCTTTGCAGCGGGTAGTGTACTCTATCATCCACCCCTCGGGTATGTATATGGCACGATCTGAGGTGGTGCCTGAGCCCGACATGGTGGTATAGGTGCCTTCGAAATCGGGGTTTACAAGTACCCCGCTGTAATCTGTGTTGAGCGATTCGTCTTCGATGCGTATATCCTGCAATGCGGCAATTTCTGTTGCGGTGAGTGCGGTGTTATATACCATGAAGTTGTCTATGGTGCCTACGTAGTCACCGTTGTCGTTGGCAACATTGGTATCCCACCATTGGGTGCGGCCTATGTAGTTGCGCGTGCACGTTGCGCCCGCAGCGATCATGTAGGGCTCGTGTATGTTGTCTGTGCCGCTTCCTACCAGTTGTCCGTTGATATAGATGCGTGTGGTGTGGATACGGGCATCGAAAGTTACTGCTATTTTATAGGTGTTGTGGGCGGTGAGGGCGGTACCTGAGCTGATCATCGTGGTGGTGCCTCCGCTCAGTTTGATGCCTGCGGCCAGTGTGTTGGCACGTAAGAAAAGGCTGTTGCCCGAGTTATGTCCGAAGTCGTAGAGGCGGGGCTGCTTGTCGAGCGATGAGGGACGGGCAGTAAGTAGCACGGTATAGCTGCGCAGGCTGTCCATTACTTGGGCCGGTGCTATGGCATAGCCATTGGTGGCGAAGGCCGTGGGTGAGTTACGGGTGAGATTGAAGGTGCCGTCGACGGTGGCACTACCCATCACTTGGAGGTCGAGAGCCTGAGCCCCCTGGTTGCGTACGAAGGTCCCTTCTGATGTTGTATAGGTCTCATCGGCCCCGAATGTATAGTGGAGCAGCAAGTTGCGCTCGATGTTGCGGGGTAGGGCGGTGAGGGTGAAGGTTCGTGTGCTTGCTCTTGTCGTAGCGGTGAGGGTGACGGTAGTGGCCTCAGCAGGTGCGGTGAAGAGGCCATCGGGAGTCAATATCCCGGTGTGGGATGAAGCCCAGCTGATATTCTCGCCCCCCACTTTGGTAGGCAGCATGATGTCGGTACATAGGGTGGCAGGGACAGACAACTGCTCCAATGCCTGTTGGCAGATCAGCTGCTTTACTTCGTGTTGTTGCAGTGCCCTGTCATATAGTGTTGTTTGGTGGAGCATTCCTTCATAACCGCCTATGGCAATGCTCCCTACAGTGAGGTCAGCTGTTTCTATCACTTGGTCGATGAGGCCGTTACGATATATGGTGAGTATCTTGCCATCGTAGGTGAGGGTCAGGGTAAACGCCTGCAAGGGAGTGGGCCAATGGTCGCCTCCTGTGCCTGTGGAGTAGTAGGCCCAGTTGTCTGAGGTGTAGAGCACATTGCAGCCCATATAGGTGGTAGAACCAATCTTGACGTAGGGCTTCACGGTGGCCTGATCCAGTCCGTAGGTGAGGTTACCTATCGTGAGCAGGGTGCCGTAGTAGCGGCTTGCGCTGACCTGCAGTTGGGTGTGTATGGTGAATGTAGAGGTATCGTCTATACTCAGTTGCTCACTGCTGGTAGCAGTCATCGGCAGCGCATTGTAGCGCTTGTGGAGGATGAGTCCGTTAGTGAGGTCAATGTCGCTGCCGGGCCATGGGTAGTCTGTATGGATGGCTGTAGGGTAGCCGTCGGGGTAGCCCTGACGCACGAGCCAGTAGTAGTAGTCGCCATTCATCCACAGCAGGCGCAGGGGCGATGCTGCAGAGCCGGGCAGCACGAAGGGGCGCACATTGTTTTTGGATGAGTTGCGAGTAATCTGCTCTTTAGCTACGATGGTGCCATTGTCGTTAAGGGTGTATTTCCAAATCTCGTATACGCTCTTTCCAGTTGCACCTACGGTGGGGATGGAGAGGTAGATGATGTTGGGATTCTCAGAGTCTATGGCCTCTCCACCGCTGTAGCAGTATTCGGTATTCGATGCGTGGAACCGCCCTCCGCCATTGGCCAAATTGGTGAGACGCCATGTGCTGCCCGTCCACTTGGCATAGTAGTATTGGTGTTGGTCTTTGCCGCCATTGATGCGTACCATAGCGATGATGGGGTGTCCGGCATCGTCGCAGGCTATCTGCCAAACCCAATTGCGATAGCCGGTAGGCGCATCGACCAAGGTATAGGGGTAGGCGCTCTTATAGCTGTCAGTCTTGTTTATTTGGAACTTGCCGTCAGCGATGACCGATAAGCGGTTCCCCTTTATGTCCTCAAGGGTAGGGTTGACACTTACAGTGCCATTGCTATCTGTAGTGGCATTGAGGTTGACTACATTGAAGTATACCCAGTTGGGCTGTTCGTTGTCGGGGTGACCGGTAGTATAGGTCACATACAGTTTGTCCTTGCCGTTGCTGTAGTATTTGGCGTAGGGGCGTGCACCGGTCGACTGCACCATCTGATAAGGACCCCATGCTATCTGCACATCGTCGTTCTCATCGGGGAGAGTAAGGCGTGCGATGGTAGGATGCCAATTCAGTCCGCGCCAGCAGAGGTAGAAGTGCTCAGGGTCGTCGCTCATGAGGAATGGCGAGGGGTAGGTGGTATTGTGATTGGTCTTGATGCACTTCTCTTCGCCAAGGATGCTAATGTCTCCAGGATACTTCGATACACGATAATAGAAGGCCGCCTCATCTGTGTGGCGCGAATAGATAATGAGTATACGCTCGTCGGGCAGTACGAGGAAGGTGGGGTTGTTGTGGTCATCGGGTTGGAAATATGAGCGCACCAACACCTCGGTCTGACGTCCGGAGAGATAATCCAGCTGCATGGCTTTCACATTGCCATGCACATCAATGTAGCCGATATACGAGGCGTTGATGGTGCCACTATCGTTGGCATAATGCGTGGCACGTGGGTCGGCAAACCAACACCAGGCTCCTTCGCTCGTCAGCGGGTAGCCATGGAAACTTTCTTGTGCCGTTGCCTGCTGTGTGAAGAGTGAAAGCAGGACGATAAAGGTCAGAGTGTGTCGTCTCATATCATAGTTTCTTTAATGTGTGTGACTATAAAAAGGATATAGTTCGTAGAATACAAAAGTAATAAAACTTTCAGACACATGGGTGATTTTGGCTGATTATTTGATGTTTTCATAATTTTTGTGGACAATACTATAGGACCTTAAGACAAATTCTTATCGAATTATTTGGTCAAGTCGCCGATTTCTATGAAATTTGTAGAATGTATAAGGATAATTTACAAATCTATGAAAACTAACAATATCATCGGTGCTGTAGCAGCTGTTCTGCTGGCGCTCGGCACACCTAACATCATGGCACAGGAGACGACACAGATGAAGGAGTTTACACTCGAAGACCTTAACTTCGGTGGCACCAACTACCGCAACATGATTCCCGGCAACCGCTGGCTCACCTGGTGGGGCGACCAGCTGGTGCGCCTCGATGTGGAGGAGTGCTACCTCGTGGATAAGAAGACGGGCAAGGAGACGGTGCTCTTCACCGTCGACGACGTGAATGAGTGGTTGGGATGTACGCCAGATAACGGTCTGCGTG
>JAFWXS010000141.1 GCA_017517925.1 Bacteroidaceae bacterium
ACTTGAACTTTTTTCATTGTGTTTTAATTATATTGTTATGTTACTGTTTGGAATCCTCCATTCATTTCAAGGTGCAAAGATAGTTAACATTTGCCGACTTTCCTTGCAAAACCTTAGTTTTTTAGTTCTCACCATTAAAAAAGGCAATAAAGACGGGTGATACTCCTACAGATGTCGTTCTGGATAAAGGTCATCCCACCACTGGGGACTATCCTGCAGATAACGGGCAAACCAAGCCATAATGGTATTCTGCCAAAGCACACGTTTGGCATAGTCCGCCACAAAATGATTCTCGCCCTCTACTTGGATGAACTCGACAGGCTTTCCGAGTATCTTCAGTGCATTGAAAAGCTGGATACTCTCGCCAATGGGGACATTGGTGTCTACCGTACCGTGCAGGAGCAGGAGCGGAGTATTGATTTTGTCGGCATTGAAGAGCGAGCCCTGCTTGGTGAAGAGGTCGGGGTTCTGCCACGGATAACTATCGGCTGCAGCGATAGCATTGTAGCTGTAGCCCCAGTAGCCCTCGCCCCAGTAGCTGGTAACGTTACTGATGCCAGCATGCGACACGGCAGCAGCAAAGATGTCGGTTTGAGTCTGCAGATACTGTGTCATGAAGCCACCATACGATGCACCGAGACAGCCGATGCGATCAACATCCACATAGGGGTGTTCCTTACAGAATTGCTTGGTACCCTCGATGATGTCATCGGCTGTGCGTTTGCCCCAAGCATTGACGTGGCGGGCGGCAAACTCCTGCCCGAAGCCAGTGGTGCCACTGGGCTGGACTACATAGACCACGTAGTCGCGTGAAGCAAACAACTGAGCGCAATAGGGATTGCTGATACCCTTAGTCGTAGGCGAAGTGCCGCCATAATAATATACAATGAGCGGATACTTCTTTTCGGGATTAAACGATGGGGGAAGACAGTACTTACCGTGGATGAGTGTGCCATCCGAGGCTGTGAAGTTCCACTCGTGTGTCTCGCCCAGTTCAATCTCATCGAGGATAGGCTTCATGGGGTCAGCGATGAGGCGTGAGCGGTTCTTCTTCAGATCAAAGAGGTAAGCGACACCCGCCGTATGGTCGTCCTGTCCATAGTAGGCAGCTGTAGCAGCACTCTGCGAAGGCAACGAGAAGCGTTGAGTAACAGAAATCTCCAAAGGTAACTGCTCAAAAGTCTTCTTCACTGTGTTGTAGCGGTAGATGTTCACCTCATCCTTATCTTCAGTGGTGAAGTAGATGTTATTGTCAGCAACGTTCCATTGCAGCACGCTTACCGAGGGATCAAATTCTTTGGTGATGGGAGTTACCTCGCGTGTAGCTATATCCATGATGAATGCCTGCTTGTCGTAATCATTGGCGATGGGGTGTGAACCACAATTTTTACCGATTCCATCGAAGGCCTCGGCACTACCTGTGAAGAGAACCTGTGTACCATCAGGTGAATATTTGGCATCGTCAACAAAAGCACTTTCGTAGACAAGTGTATCAATGGTATAACTGTCGAGATGAAGCTGATATACCGATGACTTTCCGAAGGGGCGTTCTGTCACATGCTCAGCACTGGTACTGAAGAGTATCTTTGTACCATCCTGACTAATATCGTTGAGGTAAGTTGAGCGTTTTCCATAGGTGAGGCGCTCGGTAGTCCCCTTCTTGATGTCGTACTTGGCAAGAAAGCTACGTCCACGGCTACCTGGGATGCGATCGCGCGGAGTCACTACACGCTTCAGCGGTCCCTGCTCGGCCTGTCCTTTCTCACTGGGGAAATAGACGAGGAAATCCTCAGTGGGTGCCCAAACGAAGCGGTCGGAAGGAATCGCCGTAAGCAGCACCTCCTCGACGAGTGTGGCGGGATCGAGGATGATGGCATTATTACCCGCGGCAGCCGTAGCCGTATAATAGAGTTTGTCACTCTTGGGCATCCAGCGCATGCCATCCTTGGCATTGGCAATGAGCACCTTGCCCGTTCTGGTCTCCGATAGCTGAGCATATACATGCTGGCGGTCCTTGCTGTAATTGTACCAGTAACGGGTAAGCAGATACTTACCGCTGGGCGATACTGCCACGTCAATTACACGGTTGCCATATACTGTATTGTCAAGGGTAAAACGACGTTTCAAGTCCTGACCGCTCAGTACGTTCACCTTGTCATACCCCTTATCGGCCACCACTTCGCACTTGAAGGCAGGTGCCACCTTGTCGTCTTTATGGGCGAGGAGTTTCAATGTCACTTCATAGTTGCGCTCCGGTTCCATACGCAAGGTGATATCACGTGTAGCCTTTACGTTAAGGCTGTCATCGGCATTTTCCTTCTTTGATTTTGAGGCACCATCGATGAATGCCTCCCAGCGAACAGGCGATGTTACCTTCAATTTACCCTTCATAAAGCGGTCTGCACGGATTTGTGTACTCACCACATAGATGAGGTGGTCGCCTTCGGTACCAGCCAATGTCACAAAACCTGCCGTATCAACCTCCTGCACCTGTGTAGTGTAGTTGTCTTGATTGAGACTGATGGCTGTACCCAGCAAGTCCTTGGCTTCATACTTACGGCCTTCGCCATTGATGCTATCGGTAAAGACTGGTGTACGTAGCGTCACGGCTTCGCGTACCTGATAGTTTTGTATTACCTGAGCTTGTGCACTCAAAGTGAATGCCACAAATGTGGCAATTAACCATGTTTTTTTCTTCATCTTTCGTATATCTATCAATTAATTATTCGCCAATCCTACAAATTGGTTACAAAAGTAGTGTTTTTTATTGACAACTCAAAAGTGAAGATATATCCAACGCAAATAGTTCTTGTTTTTTAGAAGTAGAACACTATAAACAAAAAGCACCTGTTTCTTGCCGATATCGACAAGAAGCTATATCTTTGCAAGGGAAAACAGGAACTTATCAAGAAATATAATATAAAGACATAAAAGGTATGAGCGAGCAATTATTTTCTACACTCCCGTATAGAGTAGCCGATATGACATTGGCCGAGTTTGGACACAAAGAGATTGACATGGCCGAGCATGAGATGCCCGGCCTGATGGCGTTGCGCGAGAAGTATGGCGACAGCAAACCGCTGACAGGTGCCCGTGTGATGGGTTCACTGCACATGACCATACAGACTGCCGTGCTTATCAAGACCCTCAAGGCATTGGGTGCCGAGGTGCGTTGGTGCTCATGCAATATCTATTCTACTCAAGACCATGCCGCTGCGGCCATTGCCGACTTGGGCGTTCCCGTATTTGCATGGAAGGGCGAGACACTGGCCGACTACTGGTGGTGCACCCTGCAAGCGCTGAACTTCGGTGGAGGCAAGGGGCCCAACGTGATTGTCGACGACGGTGGCGATGCCACATTGATGATACATCTCGGTGTAGATGCCGAGAAAGATGCAGCGGTACTCGACACACCTTCAGGCGGTGAGGATGAGGCCGAGTTGAAGTCTATCCTCAAGCGGGTACTGGCCGAACAGCCTGGGCTGTGGACTGCCATGGCCAAGGAAATACGTGGAGTGAGTGAAGAGACCACGACCGGTGTGCACCGTCTCTATCAGATGAAGGTGGAGGGAAAGTTGCTGTTCCCCGCTTTCAAGGTAAACGACTCGGTCACCAAGAGCAAGTTCGACAACCTCTACGGCTGCCGCGAATCATTGGCCGATGGCATCAAGCGTGCTACCGACGTGATGATAGCCGGCAAGGTTGCTGTCGTATGTGGTTACGGAGATGTAGGCAAGGGCTGTGCCCACAGCTTGCGTTCGTATGGTGCCCGCGTGCTCGTCACTGAGATCGACCCCATCTGCGCATTACAGGCAGCTATGGAGGGTTTTCAGGTAGTGACTATGGAGGAAGCCTGCCAACAAGGCAATATCTTCGTGACCACTACGGGAAATATAGACATTGTACGTATCGAACACATGACCCAAATGCCCGACCAGGCCATCGTTTGCAACATCGGACACTTCGACAACGAGATACAGGTGGAAGCACTGAAGAATTACCCTGACATCCGTTGCGAGAATGTGAAGCCGCAGGTCGACCGCTATTACTTCCCCGACGGACACAGCATCATCCTGTTGGCCGATGGCCGCCTCGTCAACCTCGGTTGCGCTACCGGTCACCCCTCATTCGTGATGAGTAACTCATTCACCAACCAGACCTTGGCACAAATAGAGCTCTACAGCAAGGAATAT
>JAFWXS010000142.1 GCA_017517925.1 Bacteroidaceae bacterium
CCCCCCCTAACTCCCTTCTAATTCCCCCCAACTCCCAAATATCTGCCAATGACCGCATCGAATGAAAATTTGCCAGGTCCTGTAAAATAGAGAATAATGAAAGCAAAAAGATAAATGAATGACAGTTCCTTTACAGCAAAGGCATCAGCGCCATGTATTATAAAGAAGGCGGTACACATGGTAAATATCATCGGGAGGAGTACGATACGCTGTAAGATTCCGAAGATAAGAGCGAAGGAGCATACCACTTCAGCAAAGACTGCCATCCAGAAGGAAATGATGCTACCTAATCCGAAAGGATCGGCAAAGAGATCAGCCATAGAAGAGTGTGCCATCAGTTTTCCATAACCATGAGTGAGAAAAAGCAATCCAAAGAAGATACGCATGACAAGCAATAGAACCGAGTAAGCCTGGCTATTGTCGTAATAGGTAGGAAAAAGGAATGATTTGAGTGACATACTGAAAATGTTAAGTTAAGGTTATTTTCCTCTCCCTAACAATGCTTCAGTGGGGTTTGTTTAGTCGCCTATCTATATATATTTTCACAAAGATGGGTGCATAGGATGCCGAGGTAGTGGCGGTCGGTGTCGTCGAAGGTGGCGAGAGTATCACTGTCTATGTCGAGTACTGCACGCACGGTACCTTCAGCAATCAGTGGAACTACAATCTCGGAGCGCGAGCGGCCGCTGCAGGCTATATGTCCGGGGAACAGCTCTACATCGGGGACTACTTGGGCCGTTGCTTGGGCCCATGCGGTACCGCATACGCCACGCCCCTTGCGGATGCGGTAGCAGGCTACGTCACCTTGAAAGGGACCGAGGATGAGCTGCTCGCCGCGTACGAGATAGAAACCTATCCAGAACCACCCGAAGGCCTGGCGCAGGGCGGCAGCGGTGTTTGCCAGTACGCTTACCTCTTCGTGCTCATCGGTGATATAGGGGAGGAAGTCGCGGATGAACTGCTCGTAGCGGGCGGCTTTGTCGAGGGTGGGGTAGGTGAAGGTGGGTTCCATATCAGATTCTTTCCAATACTTTCTGTATCAAGTCATCGATGCTGTTTTTGTAGGTGGTGTTGGCTTCCTTAGCACGGCGGTTGGCGATAACCATGCATACGGTCATGGCTTTGTGGCCGAGGAGACGGGAGAGGCCGGCAAGAGCCGAGCCCTCCATCTCAAAGTTCGTGATGAGGTGTCCCTCGTACTCAAAGGACATGATTTTATCGTTCTGCTCGGGGTCTTCAAGAGGGATACGCAGTTTGCGCCCTTGGGGACCGAAGAAGCCTCCGGCGGCGATGGTGATGCCGTCGACCATGTCACCTTGGTTGATGCGGGCGAGAAGGGAGGCATCGTTGTCGATAACGTAAGGTGCTCCCTTCTGTGGATTCCACTGCATGTGGCGGGTGAAGGCATCCTCGAAATCGAGGTCGCACACGGCGTTGCGCCCGGCATAGTAGTTGAGCAGGCCGTCGAAGCCGATGCTCTTGCGCGAACAAACGTAAGTGCCAACGGGTGTCTGCGGTTGCAGGCCACCGCAAGTGCCTATGCGCACCAGTTCCAGTGGAGTGAATATGGGCTTCTCGGTGCGGGTCGTAAAGTCTATATTGGCCAAGGCATCGAGTTCGTTGATGACAATGTCTATGTTGTCGCAACCGATGCCTGTAGAGAGTACCGTGATGCGCTTTTCTTTGTATACACCTGTTATAGAGTGAAACTCGCGGCTGGCGATGTCACACTCAATGTTGTCAAAGTGGGCCGCTACCATAGCCACACGCCCTGGGTCGCCAACGAGGATTATCTTGCGGGCCAACTGCTCGGGACGGAGATGGAGGTGGAATACAGAACCGTCTTCGTTGATGATGAGTTCCGATGGAGCGTAGTAAGAAGGCATGGCTTCAGTTTGTTTTATTGTTCTTTATATAGTTGATTTCGAGGTTGCGTATGGTCTTGGGCATACCCATTACCTCAGTTTCGAACTGTTCGTATTGTTGTTCCATACGCAACAGTTCATCAGTCATTTTGCGACGTTCATTGCTCGATGAGTGAATGTAGCTGGTACGCTTCTCTTCCAATTCCTTACCCAGTTTGACAAGCTTTTCCTGCTTGGCTTGCCAGTCGATATAGAGCTGTCGTGCCTCGGTACTCTTGAAATTAGTCAGTGAATGGTAATCGGTAAAGTCATCTATAACAAATGTAAGGTCGTGCTTCTTGTTTTCTGTCTGGGCATCCAGTCCCAACTTGAATAGCGTCTGCTTGGCCTTGCGTATAGCCTCGGCATTAGTCTGCGTAGCAGCGATGCTCTGTATTTGGGCAGCTTGGCGGATGACCTCGAAATCATCCTCCTTATAATTATAATACTCCTTTATCTCTGTGGGGATGAAGGTATAGATACATACCATGCCTTCGGGTTGATTGCGGTCTGTGGCAAACCATCCGAGATGGTTCACCTCATCGATGACCATCATGTAGTCGTTGGCCGGTGAGTTGAACGGCATGCCCATATTTTCTGCCATGTAATAACGGTCGGTCTCACTATTGTAGCGTGTCACATAGAGGTCATATCCGCCCAAGCCATTCGGATTATTGTTGGCAAAGTATATGGTCACTCCATCGGATAGTAGGAAAGGGTAGTTGCAGTCCCCTTCGGGGAGTCCGTTCAGGGTTGCAGGCTTGCTCCAACTGTCGAGCATCTTGTAGCACATATACAGCTGCATATGTCCATTGGCATCTACATCGCTATAGTATATCTTGTCGCGCATCTCGGTGCGGAATGCCGTACCTTCGGACGATACATTTCCTCCCAGAACATTGCGTGTAGCATCTATCTCACCACACTCCTGTCCCAACGTGTAAGCTGTCATAAACTTATCCTTAGCCATCACGATACTGTCTACAAACGTTACCTTCTCTACCCGTTTGTAGAACTTGAGCTCATGCTGGGCCCTCTCAGCC
Source organism: Bacteroidaceae bacterium (assembly GCA_017517925.1). GTDB lineage: Bacteria > Bacteroidota > Bacteroidia > Bacteroidales > Bacteroidaceae > UBA1189. The sequence continues at coordinate 2,948 of JAFWXS010000142.1, forward strand.
CGCCGGGTATATACCACGAACATTGTATCCGTGGGGTCCACCCTGTCGAGATACTGGTCATAGTGGTCGAGTGCCTCTTCGTAGTTGCCATCCGAGAGGTAGTAGTCACCGATGTATCTATAGGCATTCTCCACATCGCTGTCCACAGCTTTTTTGAGGTAGGGTAGTGCCTTGTCGTGCTCACCCGTCTCATTGAGGCATACGCCATACCAATAGTTGAGACTTCCGCTCTTGGGATTGTTCTTCACCAACTTGGCGAATACAGGCTTGGCCTTGGCATACTCTCCCTCGACAAACCACTTCCGTGCCTGTGTCTGGCTCTGAGCAAAGGTGACGAGGCTCATGCAGAGGGTCAGCGTTGCAAGGATATATCTCCGTGTATTGCTACTCATGATCGTTCCGTTTAGTTTATGTTTAATCGAGACAAAGTTAGTGCAAGCCGAGTGAAAAAGCAAGTTTCAACGGGCGAACATCATGAAATAATTCGTTTTTTCATTATTGAGTGAGGCGAAATTGTTTGTCGGATAATGACAAATCACTATCTTTGAGGAAGCCTCGAAGATAGTTGGCACTCGCTGTGAAAAATATTGATAAGTTTCCCGCATCTGGAGATGCTGAGAATCAAAGCCATCGGATTAAGGAAAATCCGCAGGAACGAAAAATAATCCGTGCAAATTCGCGTAATCTGTGGTTTTACAAAGTTTACATTCCCCGTGACGGAGATCGGGGACAAGTCGCTGCATATTGCAGCGCGGTTTCCATGCCCCCATGGCTCGTGTGAGCCGATGAACAAACAGCGGTATAGGGTGGTTAAAGGTAACGACCTGATGCCGTATGTTTATGAACGTTTTTCTTCGCGAACTCCGTCGCATGACCTCGCGCCGCATCTATTTAGGTGCGGCGGTGGTGTTGCCGCTGTTCTTGATCTTCTTCATGGCCACTATCTTTGGTGACGGGCAGATGAGGCATTTGCCTATCGGCATTGTAGATGGGGACAATACGGCTACGTCGCGCAATATCGTGAGGAATATCGCTGCCGTGCCTACCTTTGAGATAGCAAAGCATTACACCGATGATGCCGAGGCGCGGGCAGCCGTGCAGCGCAGGGAGGTGTATGGCTACCTCTCCATTCCCTCGGACTTTGAAGCAGACATGGTGCGCGGCAATGGGGCTACGCTCAATTACTATTACCACTATGCGTTGCTGGCGGTGGGGGGTGAGGTGATGAGTGCGTTCGAGAAGGCGCTCATCCCTGTGCGCATGGCTCCTGTCGTGGTGGAGGCGGTCACGCTCGGCGCTACGGAGGAGAGTATCGAGACTTTTCTGTTGCCCATGACATCGGACGACCATGCACTGTACAACCCCTCGCTCGACTATGCGGTGTATCTGGCGGTGCCTATCTTCTTTATCATGTTCCAGATACTGGTGCTCTTGGTGACGCTCTATGCGGTGGGGAGTGAGAGGAAGCAGGGAACGGGCACGATGTGGCTTGCTGCTGCCGATGGCAATATCCTGCGGGCTGTGGCGGGTAAGCTGCTGCCCTATACGCTTATCTTCATCTGTGAGGCGTTGCTGGCGGGTGTGGTGTTCTTCCGTTGGGAGCATATCCCCATGGCTGGCGATATGGGATTGTTTGCCTTGACTATGGTGCTCTTCATCGTGGCCACGCAGTCGGTGGCGGTCATCCTGTATTCGTTGTTTCCAGTGCTTCCCTTGGTTATCAGTGTGGTCTCTATGGTGGGGTCACTGGGAGCTACGCTCTCGGGGCTCACCTTTCCGCTCAGTGCCATGTCGCCTGTGGTGCAGTGGGTGGCGCGACTCTTCCCCGTACGCCACTTTACCGAGGCGATGCAGTGTATCGTGTATTTCGGCGGTGGCTTCCCTGTGTGTTGGCCCCAGCTGGCAGTGCTGTGCCTGTTTCCTGTAGTAATGCTGTTGCTACTACCGAGATTGCGAAGAATCCTTTCAACCAACCCCTATGATACGGTGGAATAGACTACCCCTTTGCCTGCATGTTGCGTGGCGCGAGTTTCGTGCTATTGCCACGAGCTATGCCGTGCTGCTGGTACTCGTGGGCGGCGTGTTTGCCTACGGTGTACTCTATAACTATATGTATGCCCCCAATGTGGTGCGCGAGGTGCCTGTGTCGGTGGTCGATCACTCGCATACGGCACTGAGCCGACAGTATATCCGCTTGCTCGATGCCACGCCCCATGTGGCGGTGGCTCGCCAGGTGCAAGATATGGCTGAGGCCAAGCAGCTGATGCTGCAAGCCGAGGTGTATGGCATCCTTTACTTGCCGCGCGACTTCGAGGGGCGGCTGCTGCGGGGAGAACTTTCGGTTTATCCCTTCTATGCAGCCACCGATGCCTTCCTCTACTACGAGGCGATGGAACGTGCTAATCTCGAGGTGATGGAGGCGATAGACGCTGCACACCGTACGGAGCAGATGGCGTTCCTCTCTGCCGGTGAACTGGCTGCCGTGGCTACGCAAAGCCCCGTCACGGTAGTGGGCACAGCACTCTACAATCCCATCGAGGGGTATGGTGTGTATCTCATCCCCTCGGTGCTGATGATCATCATCTTCCAGACGCTGATGATGCTTGTGGCGATGATGACGGGTGACGAATACAAGCACCGCTTGCTCGCCCCTTATGTCCGTCTGCGGGGGAGCCATACACACATCGCCCTCTCACTCGTCTGTGGCAAGAGCCTTACGTATGCCGTGTTGTATGGTATCTTCTCCTTCTTCTTGGTGGGGTTGCTTCCGCTCCTCTTCGACATTCCCCACGGTGCTTCGTGGGGTGCATTAGCTGTGCTGCTCGTTCCTTATATATGGAGCACCTCCTTTCTCGGCTTGGCCCTGTCGCGCTGGTATACCGATGCCGAAGCTCCCGTGCTACTCATCGCCTTCTTCTCTATCGGACTCATCTTCCTCTCGGGCGTGTCCTATCCCTTTGAACTCTTGCCGTGGTATTGGCAGGTGGTGCATTACCTCATCCCTGCCGCCCCTGCTGTGCTCGCCTATGTGCAGCTCAGCGCCATGGATGCCTCGCTACACGATGTGTGGCCCCAGCTGCTGGCTCTGTGGGGGCAAGTGGTGGTGTACTTCGCTTGGGCGGTGAGTACGTATAAATTGAAAGTTGGGAATTGAAACATGAAAGGCTTCCGCTTCTTGCTCTTCACTCTCACGACACTCCCACGAGCTCGATTTCGAATATCAGTGTCGAGTGCTTGGGGATACCTGCTACGCTCATGGCGCCGTAGCCCACTTCGGAGGGTACGTAGATACGCCACTTGTCGCCCGGGCACATCTGTGTGAGGGCAATCTGCCAGCCTGTGATGAGGTCGGCAAGGCGGAAGGCGTCAGGGTAACCTTGCTGCGTGTTGTCGTCGAACACGTTGCCGTTGATGAGCATGCCCTTGTAGTATACCGACACGATGCTGCGTATCGTAGCCTTATTGCCCGAGCCCGATTGCAGTACCTCGTACAGAACTCCCTGTGCGGTGGTGTGTACACCCTCTTCTTTTGCTTTTTGCTGTAGATATGCCTTGTTCTCTTCTTTGTAATTTCCTTTTGCCATGATGCTTGTCGTTTTTAATAGGTGTTACTCATCTCGATGGTCAGCACTCCTCCCCGTGCAATATCTTCATGAAGGATATAGGGTAGGGTGTAGGGTTGCCCATTGAGTTTCATGCTCTTGATGTAGGGGCAACTCTCGCTGTTGCCTATAACCTCGATGGTGAAGATGCCGCCCTCAACCGCGATCTCCGCGCGGTCTATCGTGGGTGAGCCCAGCCAATATCTTCCGCTGGCGGGCTCCACCTCATAGAAGCCTAATGTCGAAAGGATATACCAAGCCGACATCTGCCCCATGTCCTCGTTGCCCGAGAGTCCGTCCTTGGCATCGCGGTACTGTGTCTTCATCACCTCGCGCACTCGCTCGGCCGTCTTGTGGGGCTGTCCCAATATAGTATATAGGTAGAGTATATGGTGGCTGGGCTCGTTGCCGTGGGCAAACTGCCCTATCAGGCCCGATATGTCGGGCGAGGGTGCTCCTTCGAGCATTGATGGAGCGAGGAAGAGCGAGTCGAGACGTGCTATGCAGGCCTCTTTGCTTCCAAACATTGTGGCATAGTGCTCCATGTCGTGCGGTACGAGCCAGGTGTATTGCCAGGCGTTGCCCTCGCAGTACTCGTCGGCACGGTGTGTGGCATAGTAGGGGTTGAAGGGTGTGCGGAACGCTCCTTTGTCGTCGACACCACGGATGAACCCTGTCTCCTTGTCAAAGTAGGTGCGGTACGAGTGACTCATGCGGGTGAAGTGCCGGTAGTCCTCTTCGCGTCCCAGTGCCTTGGCGGCATTGGCCGCGGCACCGTCGGCCAGTGCATATTCCATGTCGAAGGCTACAGCCTCGTTCATTAGGTTGCAGGGTATGTAGCCGTAGGTATGGCGGTATTGCTTGCCGCGTTCGGGGTTGGCGGCCGTGCGCTTGATGGCTTCGAATGCCTGCTGAGGGTCAAATCCTTTGATTCCCTTCACTATGGCATCGGCCACAACGGGTATGGCGGGGTCGCCCACCATGCAATTGGTCTCGTTGCCCCATAGGTGCCATACGGGCAGGTCGCCCTGCTGGTCACAGATGTCGAGCATCGATGCAACGAACTGTCCCGCTCGCTCGGGCTGTATGATAGTCATCAAGGGCTGCTTGGCGCGGTAGGTATCCCATAGCGAGAAGTTGGTGTAGTGGGGCACGGTGCTGTGGTGCACGCTGTCGTCGGCTCCACGGTAACTGCCATCTACGTCGCTGAAGAGTGCGGGCGCCATCATCGTGTGATATAGGGAAGTATAGAAGATGCGTTTCTGCTCCTCGCTCGTGGTCTCGATGCGTATGCGTGCCAGCTCCTTCTCCCACCGCTGCCGTGCCGCCTGGCATGTGGCGTCGAAGTCCCATCCGGGCAGTTCGCTCTGCATGGCTTGCCGCGCGCCGTCGATGCTCACGGCCGATAGCGCCACCTTCATCAGCAGTTCCTCGCCCTCGGTGGTGGTGAAGTGTGCGCGGCCATACATGCTATCCTTGCCGTGCAGGGTTAGCTGTGTGAATGGCTTGGAAAACTCCGCCACGAAGTATACCCTCTGCCGTGCGGCCCATCCGCGCGAATGGCGGTAGCCCACGATGCGTGTGTCGCCCTCGGCTCGTATGTGGGTCTCTGTAGCGCGGTCCCAGTATCCGCCGTTCTCAATGTCGATGACGATGGCGGCATCCTCGGCCTCGGGGAAGGTGTAGCGGTGCATGCCCACACGAGGTGTGGCGGTCATCTCGGCGTGTATGCCGTAGCGTGTCAGTGGCACGGCGTAGTATCCAGCCTCGGCAGTCTCTTGTGTGCGGTCGGCCATCGACCACAGTCCGCTCTCAGGCTCCTCTATCGTGCCGCGTGCATAGGTTACGTCGCCTGTCACGGGCATCACGGTCACATCGAACAGGTCGCCTATGCCTGTACCGCTTAGGTGCGTGTGAGAGAATCCTATCACCGTGGCCTCGCTCTCGTGGTATCCCGAGCACCAGTCCCACGTCTGGTTGATGCTCGTAGGTCCCAACTGTACCATGCCGAACGGCACGCTGGCCCCTACAAACACATGTCCGTGTCCTCCGCTACCGATGAGCGGGTCTACATATTGCGTCAGACTCTCCTCTGTGGCTTGCCGGTTGCATGACGCTAAGGCGAGTGTCAGTAGGGTGGTGAGGTATAGTAGTATCTTTCTTGTCATGGGGCTGTAGTGTCATGCAGACTTGCTATAAACGGTCAAATCTACTCTACAAAGGTAGACGAAAAAGCGCACCTTTGCAAATTCTGTGATTTTTTGTTAAAAAAATAGGGCAAAGTAGTGCCACCGAGCGAGTAAAAACTATACCTTTGTATCTTGTAAGACTGAGAACTACTATTACAACCTAAAAACATACAGACATGTTAACACAGATTATCAATGCCAGAATCCTGACTCCTCAGGGTTGGCTCAAGGATGGTTCGGTTATCATCCGCGACAACAAGATTTTAGCAGTGACCGATAGCGACCTCGCAGTGGTGGGCGCCGAAGTGATTGATGCAAAGGGCATGTATGTCGTTCCCGGCGGTATCGACATCCACGTGCACGGTGGTGGCGGCTACGACTTTATGGAGGGTACCGAAGAGGCTTTCCGCGGTGCTGTAGCGGCACACATGAAGCATGGTACTACCAGCATCTTCCCCACACTCTCATCATCTACCGTACCCATGATCGAGGCTGCAGCCGAGGTATGTACCAAGTTGATGAACGAGCCCAACAGCCCCATCCTCGGTCTTCACCTCGAGGGTCACTACCTCAACTTGGCGATGGCAGGAGGTCAGATTCCCGAAAATATCAAGAACCCCGACCCCACAGAGTACATCCCCTTGGTGGAGAAGTGGGATTGCATCAAGCGTTGGGACGCAGCTCCCGAGCTCCCCGGTGCCATGCAGTTCGGTAAGTACATCACCGAGAAGGGCATCCTGGCATCGGTAGCCCATACACAGGCCGAGTATGACGACATCCATGCAGCCCGCAAGAGCGGCTATACCCACGCCACACACTTCTATAACGCTATGCCTGGTTTCCACAAGCGTCGCGAGTATAAGTACGAGGGTACCGTAGAGAGTATCTACTTGCACGAAGATATGACCGTAGAGGTTGTTGCCGATGGCGTACACGTGCCTGCTACCATCTTGCGCTTAGTACACCACACGAAGGGTGTAGAGCGTGCCTGCGTCATCACCGACGCGCTCGCTTGCGCTGCCAGCGACAGCCAGGTGGCCTTCGATCCCCGCGTGATCATCGAGGACGGCGTATGCAAGCTCTCTGACCGCAGTGCACTGGCCGGCTCTATCGCTACCATGGACCGCCTCATCCAGACGCTCGTGCAGAAGGCCGACATCCCCTTGGAAGACGCTGTGCGCATGGCATCGGAGACACCCGCCAAGATTATGGGCGTATACGACCGCAAGGGCTCGCTCGAGAAGGGCAAGGATGCCGACATCGTGGTACTCGACGACAACTTGAACGTACGTGCCGTATGGGCTATGGGTAAGATTGTGGAAGGCACATTCATCCTTTAAGGTTATCCTGAATAAAATTCAAAAATCCCCTCGAAAGTAAAGTGCTTTCGGGGGGATTTCGTATTTGTGATATGTTTGTATTATAGTGCTCTGTAGTATGTTTGTTTCGTGTTTGTAATGAGTGTCCTGAAAAACTCACTCTTGTGATGTGGATGTTTGTTTTGTTGGATTTAACAGTCTCTTTTCGGTTGCAATGGCCCGTAGCATGTGATTTTTTGCATAAGGGGTAAGGTCAGAAGGTATAGTGTCTTCAGGTATGATACGGAAGTTGGCTGTACGACTCAGTGCGCTGCGTTCGGTCCATACGAGGTGATAATCAAGGTGTCTTAGTCGGGTGGTGGGCCCTATCTTCTCGATTGTGAGTTCTACGGCAAGGCCTACGGTGCTGTGGGCGATGCTCATGTTTGATATATAGTTGCCCAATGAATATACTACGGCATGTTGAGTAGGGTAGTTGGTGTGGGGTATCAGTTCTATGGGTTGAACTACGTGGGGGTGGCTTCCGATGATGTGGTCTACACCTTGATCGATGAGCCAATGGGCGAGGGCACGTTGTTCATCATTGGGCTGTTGTATGTATTCGTCGCCCCAATGTACAATAGCGATAATGGCATCTACATTCATTGTACGGGCAGTGTGTATATCGGCTGCAAGTTCTTTGCGATTAAGATTGTTGACGATGTTGGGTGGTATGGGGGCAATGCCGTTAGTGCCGTATGTGGCGCATAGTAGAGCGATACGCAGCCCATTCTTTTCTATGATGAGTGGATAGCGATTAGTTCGGTCATTGCTGTCACGATAGGTCCCTACGGAAAGGAGTCCTATGGAATCAATGAGGGTCAGTGTGCGTTCCAGTCCATGGCGTCGGCGATCTAAACTGTGGTTGTTGGCCGTAGCAAGGATGTCGAATCCTGCATTCTTGATTGCGTATAAATATTCATCGGGGGCACTGAATTGAGGGTAGCCACGATAGGTTTTCCCACCTAATGTTGTTTCAAAGTTGCCTATAGCAAAGTCGGCGTTGCTGATATGTTCACGTACCAATGAGAAGCAATGAGTGTAGTCGTAACTTCCGTCGTCACAATAGGCTGCATCGATTTGAGCCTGATGCTGCATGAGATCACCGACGAACATTAACCTTATTTGTTGTCCTTGCCCATATATATATGTGGGTATAAGGGATAGGAGTATGACGTAGATAATTTTCATATTACTCCACAAATGTAGGAAAATAAATTCGTTCTAAAAATTTTATTGTAAATAAATGTGACTTTATCGCACTGTGCCTGTAATACAAAAAAAGGGAGACCGAAGTCCCCCTAAGATTGTAAATGATAACGCCAAAGTATACAAAAAATATTTCAAGTGATTATTTCATCTTGTCGTTCCAGAAATTGAGCATCTTGGTGAAGATGTGGTAGCGTGTGTTGCCACCGTAGATGCTGTGGTTGCGGTTGGCGTAGTAGAACATGTCGAACTGCTTGTCGGCCTGCACCAGTGCTTCGGAGAACTCGACGCTGTTGCGTACGTGTACATTGTCGTCGGCCATGCCGTGCATGAGCAGGAGGCTGCCGTTGAGGTTGGCAGCGCGGCTGATGGGTGAGGTTTTCTCGTAGTTCTCGTTCTCCTGCGGGGTGCGCATGAATCGCTCGGTGTATACCGAGTCGTAGTACTTCCAGTGGGTGGGAGGTGCTACGGCGATACCGGCCTTGAAGACAGGCTCGCCCGAGGTCATCGACATCAGCGTGTTGTAGCCGCCGAAGCTCCATCCCCAGATACCGATGCGGCTGCCATCCACGTAGGGCAGGGTGGCGAGGTACTTGGCGGTCTCTATCTGGTCTTCCGATTCGCGCAGGCCGAGCTCGAGGTAGGTGCAGTTCTTGAACTCGGCTCCACGGCTACCTGTGCCACGGCCGTCCACGCATACCACGATGTAGCCCTGCTGGGCGAGGAACGACTCCCATACCAAGCCG
>JAFWXS010000143.1 GCA_017517925.1 Bacteroidaceae bacterium
ACCAAATGAAAATTCTCAATTATATAACAAAGAGTATTATTGGTCAGACGGCTTTGAATTCTTCAAAGATACATATTATTGTGGAAATGAATGGAAGGAATTTGATTCTCACTATAGACAACCGCAACAATTTCGGACGTAACATCGTGCTGCAAAACCTCTTCCAGGTCAATATCGGTGCGAGCGGATTCCTTACAGGCTCGGGTGCTAACCTGCTGGCAGCAGCCCTCATAGGTGGTGCTATGGGCTTGGAGTCGGGCTCAATAGGTTATACCGATTGGTTTGCTGCTGCATTCCCATTGGCAATACTCCTGCTCGTCATAGGCTGGTGGATTGGCGTTAAGGTCATCTTCCCTATACCTAAAGAGCAGCGTCGCCCACAGATTGAGGGTGGTCTGGTACGTCTGCGTGAGGAGTTGGACTCTATGGGCAAGATGACTACCGAGGAGTATAAGTCTATCGCCATTTTTGTCGGCGTGCTCGGTATGTGGGCTACAACCGACGTGCTCCACACTATCGACGCTACCACCGTAGCATTCATTGGTGCTGTCGTAGCTCTGCTGCCTGGCGTGGGTGTCGTTAAGTGGAACGATGTCGATATCCCTTGGCACCTGATGCTCTTCTCGGCTGGTGCTTATGCCATCGGTGCGGGTCTGGATGCCACAGCTCTGCCAAAGACTATGGTCGATGTGATGTTCAACTCGCTGGGTATTACGGAGGCTACACCATTCTGGGTGTTGTACCTCCTGCTCACAGGTATGATGCTCTTCTCGGCTCTGCTGTTCCAGTCGAAGACTATGCGAGCTCTGATTTTTGTCCCTATCGCTATCGGTGTGGCACAGAAGTTCGGCTATCCTATTATGAGTTTGGCATTCCCCGTAGCACTGCTCATCGAGCACGTCTATGTGTTGCCATTCAACTCTAAGCCTGCAGCCCTGCTCTACACCACCAACCATTATAGCTGGAGCGACACCTTTAAGTATGGCTTCACGATGATGCTCATCGGCTGGGCTATGATTATGGTGTGGGGTGATACCGTACTGCGTTGGTTGGGACACACACCAGACGGATTGTTCTTCTAACAGCGGTCTATTCTTCTGACTAATATAAATATAAGGCATCGGGGACAATGATTGACATAATGACCAAGATACACGACAAGTTCTCTATCGAGTTCAAGGTGGGATTCGTTACGCGACGTAAGATGCGTCATAACGACTTCTTGGTCTATATGTGGATTTTTGTCCCCAATGCACTTGATATCAACCCCACCACCTACTCCAAGGCGGACTTCTACCGCGACGTTAAGTCCAACATCCGCCTTATCACGCCTCGTTTCTTGCTGCGTGATATCGTGGGTGGCGAGGCTACACCTCTGCGTAAGCTGCGTGAGGCTCTGGAGCGTATGGCGAGCGACCCTACGCGAACAGCCATTGCGGAGTATGAGGCACAGATAAAGATCTTCTCCGCTATCGTCAAGAGTGCTCTGCGTGAGGATGTCAACCATATATGCACATCGCATCAGCGTCGCGACGATGTGAGATTTCTCAGCGAGGAGTATGCATCCCACGCGGGTAAAATACTCTCGGCATATCGCTCACTGCGTAACATCATCAACACCCCTACGGTCGATGCCCAGGTTATGGAGTGTTTCCACTATGGTGATGAGTTTATGAGCTATATGTTCAACCAATACACCTTCCGCCTGTTGCAGTGGCTCAGTGGCGACAAGGAGGCGTATGCCGCTCTCATCGAGCGTCTGTCGGCTATGATACGCGACGAGCAGAACTATCGCGATAAGATGGGCTATCTGTCGCTCAAGCAGGATGACAGGTTAGAAAACCGCGACCTTATATACTCCCACGGAGTGTTGAAGAAATATATCGAGAGCTCGCTCTATTTGCGTGTGCCGAAGAAACGCGATGGCGTTATGATTGAGCAGATATATATGAGTATCGCTGCGGGCTTGTCGATGATTTTTGCCACCATACTGAGCTTCTATTTCCAGCAGCGTTTCGGCAACTTCACGTGGCCCTTCTTCTTAGTGCTTGTCATCAGCTATATGGGTAAGGACCGTATCAAGGAGCTTGCACGCTACTATTTCGCCCACCGCAAGGGTAGTAAATATTTCGATAATAAGGCAAAGATATCTGTCGGCGACCAGACTATTGGATGGATTAAGGAGGGTGTCGACTTCCTTCAGCGGAGCAAGATACCGCAGGAGGTGGTGCAGCTACGCGAGAAGCACGCCATAGTCCCTGCCGAGCGACATATCAAGGATGATAAGGTGTTGTTGTATCGTAAGTGGGTGCATATCGACCGCGAGAAGCTCATCGCCAACAGCGTCTACCACACCGACGGTATCAACGATATCATCCGTCTCAACGTGGGCAGCTTTATCCACAAGATGGATAATCCCTACGTGCCACTCAACCTGCTCGATGATGATAACAACCTCTGTCGCATCGACTGTAAGAAGGTCTACTTCCTCAATATCGTTATGCAGTACCAATACGATGGCAAGACCGACTATAAGCGTTTCCGCGTGTCGCTATCTCGCGAGGGTATTGAGTCGATAAAAGAGATAGAGTAAAGTAATTTATAGATAAAGTAGGGGCTGTCCAATATTATCGTGGACAGCCCCTACTTTATTGACTCCACCTACTCGTACGATGGAGGAGTAGTCTGTGTAGCCCACTGTGAGGGCTTCGACGAGGTCTTGTATTCGAGCGTTGCACCGCCTGCCAAATCTTTCAGCTCTACCCACGCTGTGTCGTGCTCCACGCCATTAAGACGCAGGCTCTGGGTGTATATCTTCTGCTCCGAGCCTCCACTTATTGTGATATCATTACCGTTAGGGAGGTGGATTGTGATATGCTCAAATATAGGGGTGTTGAGGGTGAAACCGCCTACGCCAGGTATCATAGGATACATACCCACCGAGGCAAATACATACCACGCACCCATCGTTCCCATATCGTCGTTGCCTGGCAGACCATCGGTCGCCACGTGGTAGAGCTCGTTGAGTATGCGGTTGATGAGTGCCGACGACTTTGCAGGCTTACCCATCCAATTGTATATCCACGGAATCTGAAATCCTGGCTCGTTGCCCGCAGGGAACCAATCCTCGAAGGGCGACGCATCAATCTGTCGTGTCAGCTCATCGAGTCGAGCCTCGGCAACCTCTACACCACCCACGATATCTATCAGCCCCTTGATGTTGTAGGGCACCATCCAGAAATATGTCTTGTACGAAGCCTCGCAGTAATCCTCCCAGCTGCCCGAGAATGCTCGCCACTCGCCCTGCTCATCCTTGCACTGAATCCACCCTGTGGCAGGGTTGTAGAGGTTCTTCCAGCTGCGGGCTCTGCCCTCGGCATCCCACTGCATAAAGGCGTCGTTGCAGGCATCCAACGTAAAGCGGCTCAGGGCAAAGTCTGCCGACGTATACTCCAAGTGGAGCGAGGCGTTGGTGTAGCCCTTGTCGCGATAATCTCTCAACTTGGGACGCACCTCATACTCCTGGCACTTGAGCCCTGGGCGTGTTGCACCACGCTGCATAATCGCAAGTAGTGGCTTAGGGTCGTATCCTCTCGCACCAAAAGCCCACGCATTAGCCACCAAGATTGTCGAAGGGTCGCCCTGCATAATGCCCGTTTCGATGTTTGCCATCGACCAGCGAGGGAAGGCTCCTCCCGCCTGCTCGGCGAAGAGCTGATGCGACACCACAACATCCGATGCAACCTCGGGCGTGAGCATCGATATGAGCTGTATCTGCGTGCGGTAGGTGTCCCAATTGCTGAAGTTAGCATATACCTCCCTGCCCTGTGGTACAGTGTGCACCTCGAAGTCCGAGCCTATATACTCGCCATTGCAGTCGCTGAAGATGTTGGGGCCCATAAATACGTGGTAAAGATGGGTGTAGAACTGCACCTTACGATGCTCCTCGCTGCCTTCGACCTCTATCTTGCCAAGATATGAGTTCCACTCTGCCTCTGCCTCGCCACGCAACGAGTCGAAACACCATTCGCTATTCTCCACCTCGAGGTTCTCGCGGGCATTCTCCACCGATACGTACGAGATACCTATCTTGTAGTGCAGGGGCTTCCCCGTGTTGTCAAACGTGAAGTATACGCCCGAGTCGGCACCCTGGCTGAAGCGACCACCCTCGCTGAGTCGCTCCTTGTTCCATACGCCCGTTACGGTAGCGTCGGCGTCAAACTCCGCAACGAAATATATCTTGTAGGGTGTTGCCCTGCCGCAGAAGTTACCACCGTCGGCATAGCCCTCACACGAGCGAGGCGAGGTAACGACCACCGCAGCCTCGTCTATCTCGCTTGCCGACACTCCGCCGCCTATTATCACAGTGTTCTGCTCTGATGATGCAGGGAATGTCAGGCGAGCCAATCCTGTGCGGCAGGTAGCTGTCATCTCTACCGCTATGTCGCCATCGACTTTGGCTGCGTAGTATCCGGCGTGGCCCTTCTCCTCCGTGATACGCACCTTGCCACCCATCATTCGCTCGGGCGAGGTGTTGAGTGAGCCCTTCATCGCAAGCATAGGGAAGTTACCCATGTGGCTGCATCCTGCGTTTACCTGGTTGATGACAAATCCCACCTCCTTGTTTACGATAGGTGTGGTGAACTGCAACATACCAAATGGGCGTGTCGCTCCGGGCACACAGTATCCCGACTCGAATCCCTTGAGGTCGGTACCTATTGTCGTGTCTACATATTGTGCCGGTGTCTGGGCAAAAGCGGTGAGCGATACGACGCTTGCTGCCGCCATCATAAGGAGTCTTTTTAGAGCCTTCATAATTTAGTCATAGTTTATTTTATACAAAGGTATAAATAAAATTTCTGTCGCTCGCCCAAATAGCCATATTTGATAGCCTCAAAACCCTATCTGGCTCGCTATCAGGGATATATTTTTGGGCAAAAGTAGATTGTGAGTAGCCCTTCGTCGCCATCTGCCCCTTGCCTAAATCACTCTTTTACAAAGACTTTAACCGCTTATAGCCCGACAATTAGGTATAAATACTTACTACGATGTGCATTTTTTTTCTTTATTTTGTCCTGATTGTGCAATTTGCAAAATTATTTCAAACAAAAAATATCAATTTATGAAACAATTTTTAGAGAAATTACGTGTGGAGGATTGGGTAACCGTGTGGTTGAGTATTCCTCTGTTGTTGTTGGCAATCCTCGTTCCTCACTCTGTACCAAGTGTTCCATCGACCTTCGTTGGCGAGGCTGCTTGGCACGACATCCTCATCCTTTTCCTCATTGTGCTCGTAGCACTCTATTTGGGTAGCTGGCTTATGCGTCGCCCTATGAAGGGTATGCTCTGGTCGCTCATCTTTGTCTTCGCCATCTCTATGCTTGCACAGGTCGTAGCGAAGATTGGTATTGTCAAGGAGTTTGGCTTCGAGGCAGTATTCTTCTCAGTTATCTTCGGTCTTATCATCCGTAACGTATGGCACATCCCCGAGTGGATGAAGCCAGCCATCCAGGGCGAGTTCTTCATCAAGATTGGTGTTGTCTGCTTGGGTGCGACGGTTCTCTTCAACGAGGTTATGAAGTCGGGTGCTTACGGTCTTATGCAGGCTATCTTAGTTGTCGGCATCGTATGGTTCTTCGCCTTCTGGGTGTCGCGTAAGATGGGTGTCGACGAGCGTTCAGCTATGGTACTCTCGAGCGGTATGTCTATCTGCGGTGTGTCGGCTTGTATCACAGCTTCGCGTGTAGCCAACTGCGACGACAAGAAGCTCTCTTATATCGTTTCATTGGTGCTTATCATCGTTGTTCCGATGATTTATCTGATGCCTTGGCTGGCAAATATGATTCTGCCTCTTATCTTCGACGATCCCGAGACTGTAAATCAGGTTGCAGGTGCTTGGATTGGCGGTACTGTCGATACCACATCGGGTGTAGGTGCTTCGAGCCAGATTTTCAGCGACAAGGCTAACGAGGTGGCTATGGTGGTTAAGGGCGTGCAGAACATCCTCATCGGTGTTGTAGCATTCTTCATCGCACTCTACCTCTCGGCACGTAGCGAGTCGGGTAAGATGCAGCGTCCATCGTTGGGTATCGTGTGGGAGAAGTTCCCAAAGTTCGTTCTTGGTTTCGTTGTCGCATCGGCGGTCTTCTCTGTTCTCTCGGCTAACGATATGTTGAAGAAGGGCGAGTTGAAGGAGCCTAAGGCTCAGGAGGTTGTAGCAGAAGTCGTTGTTTCAGCCGAGAAGGAGGCTACCAAGAATATCATCGCTGCTGCTGACGTGGAGGCTGAGCAGCCTGTGATTATTGCTGACGCCGACGTTAAGCCAGAGATTAAGCCGGAGATTAAGGCTGAGGTTAAGGCTGAGGTTAAGGCTGACAAGAAGCCAGAGCGTAAGAAGAACTCTTCGAAGGATATCGCCAAGATGTTCTCGGGCTTGTTCTTCTCGTTGGCATTCGTATGTATCGGTCTGGATACACGTCTTAAGGATATCATCTCGAAGGAGAATCGTGCATTGTTGAAGTCGTTCCTCGTGGCACAGACCTTCAATATCATCGTAACCTTCGTCATCGCTTGCCTCTTCTTCGGTGTCCTGAAGCAGATGTAACATCTATCAACCCCGCATAAAAAAAGGCGTGTCTAACAAGTTTTAGACACGCCTTTATTGTAAAGTTCTACAACAAGCTACCCTATCGCATAAGGATTACTCGCTCAGGTGGGAGCTCCTTACCACGAGGAAGGGTTACCCTCAACACCTTGCGGCGAGCGACACCCTTGCCATCCTTAGTGGCAGGTATCCACTGCGGCGATGACTCCATAGCCTTCAGTATGCGACGCAGCAGACGGCGGTCTGTGGAGTTGAGTGTGTCGAAGTCGCACACCTTGCCATCGGCATCGACAGTATAGGAGATGATGACCTGAGCCACAGGCTCCGCCTCACCCCACTTGACCTGCGAGGCTATATAGTCGCTGAAGCTCTGCTCCACGCCATCGACCACAAAACGTGCCTCCTCGTCGTAACGTAACTCCAGAAGTATCACACCATTCGACGCCTCCTGACCATACTTCTCGATAGTCTGCTCATCCGCAGGTAAGGTCTCAAAGTTGAGTACATCCTCGGGAGGGATAGCCGCCAGCTCTGCATTTGTCATCGGCTCGCCATTGACAAAGATGAGCGGGTTACCTCTCTGTGCTGACGCAACAAACGGCAACAAAAGCAATGCTATGAGGAGATGAAGTCTTTTCATGGAAGAGTTTTCAGTAAAAAGGGTACTAAAGGATATTAAGGGTTATTAAAGTCTCAATCAAAAACTTTAACCTTGCAGTTTTCACCTCATAAAAGGTAGATTCCCTTCGCCTCACTACGTGAGTCGGGGAATGACGTTTATTTATTCCGCCCTCCGCCAGCTTCTCACAATCGGGGAATGACGTTTATTTATTTCTCCCCTCCGCCAGCTTCTCACAAGTCGGAGAATGACGTTTATTTATTCCGCCCTCCGCCAGCTTCTCACAAGTCGGGGAATGACGTAACGCAGTATATGCCAGCCAAAAATTCGTTAGAGTGTGGCAAATGCAAGGCTTGCGAAGTTGTGTGAGTCCGCAGTTTACTCGGCGTAAATGAGGAACTCACACAGCAAGCGTAACGCAGTATATGCCAGCCAAAAATTCGTTTGGGTAGGCTGAGACAAGGCTTGCGTAGCTCGAAAAACCGCAGTTTACTCAGCGTAAATGAGGATTTTGAGAGCAAGCGTAACGCAGTATCAGCCTATGCAAACTAATTTTTTAGTAGCTGCGGGCAAAGAGTACACGACACTTCGAAGGCTTACCCGAGTGGATACAAACACCCTCCTCTGGCTCTACATCCAAAGGAATACAACGGATAGTTGCCTTGGTAGCCTCCTTGATAGCAACCTCGGTCTCAACGGTGCCATCCCAATGTGCAGAGATGAAACCTCCCTTAGTGTCGAGAGCCTCAACGAACTCCTCCCAAGTGTCTACCTTAGTAATCATAGAGTTACGGTAGTCGAGAGCCTTGCGGAAGATGTTCTGCTGAATCTCCTCCAACAGCTTCTCAACATAGTCGGCGATACCCTCCTGCGAGAGTGTCTGCTTGGTGAGTGTATCACGACGTGCGAGCTCGATAGTGCCATTCTCCATATCGCGTGGACCGAGAGCCAGACGTACAGGCACACCCTTGAGCTCATACTCCGCAAACTTAAAGCCAGAACGTACATTGTCGCGAGCATCAACCTTCACGCTGATACCCTTCGTGCGCAACTCCGATGCAATCTGCTCCATACGCTCCTTCATCACTGCCAGCTGCTCGTCGCCCTTATAGATAGGAACCATAGCGACCTGGATAGGTGCCAACTTTGGAGGCAGCACAAGACCATTATTGTCCGAATGAGCCATAATCAAAGCTCCCATCAGTCGGGTAGAGACACCCCACGAGGTAGCCCACACATACTCCTGCTTACCCTCCTTGGTGGTATATGTTACGTCGAACGCCTTAGCGAAGTTCTGTCCCAAGAAGTGCGAGGTACCGCTCTGCAGAGCCTTACCATCCTGCATGAGAGCCTCGATGGTATAGGTGTCGAGAGCACCGGCAAAGCGCTCGTTGGCACTCTTCACACCCTTCACTACGGGCACGGCCATGTACTTCTCGGCAAAGTCGCCATAGAGGTTGATCATGCGCATAGCCTCCTCTTCGGCCTCCTCGCGTGTAGCGTGAGCGGTGTGTCCTTCCTGCCAGAGGAACTCGGCAGTGCGGAGGAACAGGCGGGTGCGCATCTCCCAACGCATCACGTTGGCCCACTGGTTGCAGAGGATGGGCAGGTCGCGGTAGGAGTGGATCCAGTTCTTATAGGTGCTCCAGATGATGGTCTCCGATGTGGGGCGGATGATGAGCTCCTCCTCGAGTCGTGCTGCGGGGTCAACGACTACACCGCTGCCATCCTCGGCATTCTTCAGGCGATAGTGGGTCACCACGGCACACTCCTTGGCGAAGCCCTCTACATGCTCGGCTTCACGAGAGAGGTATGACTTAGGGATGAGCAGAGGGAAGTAGGCGTTGACGTGCCCTGTAGCCTTGAACATGTCGTCGAGCTGACGCTGTATCTTCTCCCAGATAGCATATCCGTAGGGCTTGATTACCATACATCCACGCACTGCCGACTGCTCTGCAAGGTCGGCCTTTACCACCAAGTCGTTGTACCACTGTGAATAGTTTTCACTACGCTTGGTCAGGTCTTTCAGTTCTTTTGCCATAGTTTCTTATATGTATATTTTTCTGTTTTCGGTTTGGACATGCAAAATTAAGTTTTTTTCATCGTTTAGCTATTCTTTTTCTTGGAATTTATAGTATTATATCATTTTTTTCGTATTTTTGCGCTGAAATAAAAACTGTATTATAAACAAAACTTAATCGAAAAACGTATGAAATTGAAAGTTTTTGCATTGAGCATGTGTGCGGCATTGCTGCTTAGCTCTTGTGGCAGTTGGAAGAACACAGGCTGGGGTACTACCATCGGTACTGTAGCGGGTACTGCTGTTGGCTTGGGTATCGGCTATTGGGCTGACAGAAACAGCGATAGCAATACCGGTAAGATTGTAGGTGCTTCTGTGGGCGCTGCTGTGGGTGCTACTACCGGTGCGCTCATCGGTCGTAAGATGGATAAGGCTGCTGCGGCTGCAAAGCAGGTTGAGGGTGCTCAGGTCGAGTTGGTTGACGTGAATGGTCTGCCCGCTGTAAAGGTTACCTTTGAGTCTGGTATCCTCTTTGGCTTCAACAGCTCTACTTTGAGCGATGAGGCTAAGGCAAGTCTTGCAGAGTTTGCTACTGTATTGAAGTCTACTCCTGATGCAGACGTCGCTATCCTCGGTCACACTGATAATGTAGGTACTGAGAAGGCCAACCAATCTGTTTCTGAGAAGCGTGCTAAGGCTGTTGCCAAGTATTTGACAGAACAAGGTGTTGAGAGTCAGATTAAGGACGTGCTCGGTATGAGCTTCACACAGCCCGTAGCTTCGAACGATACCGAAGAGGGTCGTGCAGAGAATCGTCGTGTAGAGGTTTACATGTATGCAAGCCAGGCTATGATTGATGCAGCCAATGCTGAGGCTGGGAAATAAGCAGGCCTAACGATGAACAATTGTTACCCGGCCAAGGTTTATTCTTGGTCGGGTATTTAATAAATCATTATCATGTTATATGGCGAGGATATAGCCTCGCTTCATGTTTTAACTATGAATATCTATTTTGACGGTTTGCTCATCGGAGCAGCAACCTTTCTTATTATCGGACTGTTTCATCCATTAGTCATCAAGGCCGAATACTACTTGGGTGTCAAGAGTTGGTGGATGTTTCTCGTGGCCGGTGTTGCTGGTATGATTGGCTCATTGTTTGTATGTAATTCGCTCCTGTCCACCCTGCTCGGTGTATTTGCCTTCTCTTCCTTTTGGAGCATCCACGAATTGTTTCAGCAACGCGAACGGGTGCGCAAAGGATGGTTCCCGAAGAATCCTAAACGAAAAAATGAATTTATGGAGGAATAAGGCGATGAAGGAAGATAAAAGCCAAATGTCTTCCTGCTCCTCAACTCATAACTCACATCTTATAATTGCTATCGTGTCATCCCGGGTAGCGCGAGGAATTTCTCACTATGTTGCCTTTGGCCCCTACGGGCGGCGAACTTCGTTTCGAGATGGCACACTAATTAAAAACTCAACCTATGTCTCTCACCATTCTCGGATTCCTCCTTATCTTCCTTGCAACCACGGCAGGGTCGGCACTCGTCTACTTCTTCAGGCGTGATATACCCAAGCGCATCAACGCCATCATCTTAGGCTTTGCGGCAGGGGTGATGATTGCCGCTTCGGTGTGGTCGCTGCTCATACCCTCTATTGATGCAGCTGAGTCGGCCTTTGGCTCTTGGGCATGGGTGCCGGCTGCAGTCGGCTTTCTGCTCGGAGGGCTTTTCCTGGTGCTGCTCGACCATCTGTTGCCTCACTTCCACGCCGGCACGGGTCACGAGGAGGGTCCCCACCTGAAGGTGCGCAAGAGCACGCGTCTGTTCCTTGCCGTCACCATACACAACATTCCCGAAGGACTTGCCGTAGGCCTTGCCTTCGGTGCGGCTGCCGTGAGCGGCGAGCCGGGGGCTTACTATGCCGCTTTAGGATTGGCTATCGGTATGTCCATACAGAACTTCCCCGAGGGGGCTGCCATTGCCTTGCCCATGAAGGTGGCTACAGGCAGCAAGCACAAGTCGTTCCTCTTCGGTATGGCCAGCGGGGCCGTAGAGCCTATAGCTGCCGCTGCGGGTTATGTTCTTGCTTCTGAGGTGGCGGTGCTGCACCCTTGGATGCTCGGCTTTGCTGCCGGTGCCATGATCTTCGTCGTAGCCGAAGACCTCATCCCCGACTCCAACATCAGCGAGTACCCCCATGCCGGCACGTGGGGCGTGATGCTCGGATTCGTCTTGATGATGGTGCTCGATGTGGCATTGGGCTGATAGGAACATCGGCTCTCGGTGTCAAAATTCCAGCATTTCAGTACCAAAATGTTTTTATAAAGTGAGACTCGAGTCTCACCATAGAGCGACTGCGGTCTCTACATGCAGAGACTCCAGTTTCACCACGGTGAAACTGGAGTCTCGCTATAATAGGTACTGGTCGGTTGAGTGTTGCCTCTTCCTGTTCTACTCCTTCACCAGTACGGTGTGTCCTTGACTAATGTATATACCCCCTTCGTGGATGTCTTGCACTTGCCGTCCACCGAGACCGTAGATGGCTGTAGAGGTAGCAGTGTTGTGTGGTGCTGTTGCAGTGACTATCGATGTGGTGGGCGCGGCACTCATCTCCTCGATGTCGATGTCTATGGCTGCGGGGAAGAGGCGCTCGGGGTCGAAGTAGTAGGCACAACTCTCTACCATGGTCTTCAGGTTGGTGCCCACCATGCCGTTGAAGATTTCTGTGCCATTGAGCACCACCTTGACGGGTTGTGTGAGGTCATACTCCTTCTCGTTGAGGTAGAGGCGCACCTTGCCTTTGGTGATGGTTTCGTATTTTTTCGTGAAATCGATTTCAATGCCGTACTTCGGTTCAGCATAGTCTGTAGTGTAGGTCACCTTCTTCACATCGAGTGTTACGGTGTTGCCATCGCGGTTCATCTCATAGCAGGCACGTCCCTGATTGTCGTTGGTGAGGCTGGGCTCGATGACTCTCAGGTTGTAGAATCCGGTACGTCGGCCACCATACATGTCGTAGTTTTCCCAGAAGAAGTAGTCGGGGTGCGGGTCGCGTGTGTACTCGGCGAGCCAAGGGGTTGTGGGGCGGTAGTCTATCGAGTGCCCGTCGCCTTCGATGACTTCGATGAAGTGGTTATAGTATCCCGGATGTTGCTTCTGCAGCTCATCGGCAACCTCGAGTGCCTTTTGGGTGAGTTCGTTTCTGGAGAAACCATCATCGAGCTCTCCTGTGCGAAGAGAGAAGGCGATGTTGGCCACGTTCTCCATAGGGGCGTTTCTCAAGGGCTCGCCACCGGCCATGGGGCCTGCTCCGGCAAGGTAGTCGGCATAGAACGCTGCCAGACGCTGGCTACCATACGCGCCCTCGGAGATTCCGAAGAAGTATATCTTGTTGGCATCCACCTCGTCGGTGAGGAAGGCCAGGCGCAGGAGCTTCTCCCATGCCCACTGCTTGCTGCGTGTGGCCCAACGGTAGTACTCACCTGTCGCATTGGGTATCTGCGGCACGAAATAGATGCCGGGGCTGTAGAAACGGCGCAGGCTGAGGCCGATACCCGTTTCCCATTCTTGGTTCTTGTCACCGGAACCGTGCATGTAGAGAAACAGCGGATATTTGGTGTCGGGCTCTACCTCCACGGCATTGCATCCCCAGTAGAAAGGCATGGTGGCATTGGCCTCCAGGTGTGCAGGCAGTTTCCACGAACTTTTCTCTCTCTTCTCCAGTTCGGTCACCTCGAACAGTTTTTCCTCGTCGAAATTCTCTACTGCCGATTTCCATATGCTCCATACCTTGTCACGTGTGGTTGCTATCTGCTCCATTGGGATTGTAGTAGTTTCATTGAAAGATACCTCTTTCTCAGAGAGTGAGGCACTGAATGTCTCGTAGATAGCGGATGTGTTTGCTTCTGTGACGATGTCTTGCGATGTTGCAGGGTTGCCTGTGAAAGCCGCGATGAACAAAAGGGTGAATGTCTTTTTCATGATTGTTGTTTTAAGTTATATATCAGTAGTGCAAAGATAATAATTTATTTTTAATCATAAGTTAAGGTTGTGTATAATGATGCTTCTCTGTGATATACTTTGCTATATCGGGGTGCAGCATGTGGCTTGCGTCCTGCCCTGTGGCGATGCGGTGGCGTATCTCGGTGGAACTATAAGGGAGGAGGGGAGGGTCCTCTAAAATTGAAAGTTGAAAATTGAAAGTTGAAAGTTCCTTTGTTGACTCGGAGTGCTCGGAGTTCTCTGAACTTCTGGGGTATACGATGATGGGTGTCTCGCGGACGATGTCATCTCCTCGATACCAACGGTGGAAGCATTGCCAGTTGTCTTCGCCGATGATGAGGCTGAACTCGTGTTCGGGGTAGGCCGTGCGCAGGGCTTGCAGCGTGTGGTAGGTGTATGAGGGACGGGGAAGGGTGAACTCAAAGTTGCAGGCACGGAGCATAGGGTAGGGGGCTACTGCCAGCCGTGCCATGGCAAGACGCTCCTCTTCGTCGAGCAGCGTGAGGTCCTGCTTCAAGGGGTTCTGTGGACTCACCATGAGCCACACCTCATCTACCAGCCCTTGCTCGCAGATGTATGCGGCCAGGGCGGTATGTCCCAAGTGTATGGGGTTGAACGACCCTCCGAAGATTCCGATTCTCACGTTTCAATGAATTCTTTAATAATGGTCAAAGCTTCAGCCTTCGCTGTTTCAAGGTCGTCGTTGATGACCACCTTGTCAAACTTGGGGGCGAAGGAGAGTTCGTACTCGGCCTTGTCGATACGCTGCTGTATGATCTCCGGGGCATCAGTGCCGCGTCCTTCGAGGCGGCGGCGGAGCTCCTCTACGGAGGGCGGCTGTATGAAGAGCGACAGGGCGCGGTCGCCATAGAACTCCTTGATGTTGCATCCGCCCACTACATCCACATCGAACACGACGTGTTGTCCTGCTTCGAGCTGCTGCTCGACCTGAGCTTTCAGGGTACCGTAGAAGCGGTCGGGGTATACCTCCTCGTATTCGAGAAACTCCCCATTTGCGATGCGCTGGCGAAACTCCTCGGGACTGAGGAAGAAGTATTCCACCCCATGCTGCTCGGTGCCGCGCGGTGGCCGGCTGGTGGCTGAGATGGAGAAGGCGAGGCCCAGCCCCTGCTGCATCAGGTAGTTGATGATGGTAGACTTGCCTGACCCCGAGGGGGCGGAGAAGATGATTAGCTTTCCGTTCATAATGGTTGAGGGTTGAGAGTTTAGGGTTGAGAGTTTAGGGTTGAGAGTTTAGGGTTGAGAGTTTAGAGGTGAGGGTTTAGGGTTTCATGATGGGATGCTAACATTGCGGAGCCTTCTCTCAACACTCAACCCTCAACTCTCAACCAGATTATTACATTACATTCAGCACCTGTTCCTTGATTTGCTCCAGCTCGTCCTTCATCTTCACCACGATGTTCTGCATCTCGGCATGGTTGCTCTTGCTTCCCGTCGTGTTGATTTCGCGTCCCATCTCCTGGGCGATGAAGCCGAGCTTCTTGCCTTGTCCGTGTCCTTCGCGCATGGTCTCGCGGAAGTAGCTGAGGTGGTTGCTGAGGCGTTGCTTCTCCTCGTTGATGTCGAGCTTTTCGATGTAGAAGATGAGCTCCTGCTCGAAGCGGTTCTTGTCGTACTCCACGCTGAGGTTCTTCTGCAGGCTCTCGAGTATGCGTTCGCGTATCTTCTCCACCCGCTCCTGCTCATAGGGCTCGATGGAGGCCAGCAGTGTGGCTATATTGTCGAGTTTCTCGCCGAACTTCCTCTCCAGTGCGGCTCCCTCCTGGCGGCGGAACTCCATGAGCTTCTCTATGGCCTCGGTCACTGCGCCCCGTGCCGCGTTCCACTCCTCCTCGCTCAGTTCCTTCACTTCGGTGCGGCTGAGCACATCGGGCATGCGCAGCAGGGTGGGGAGCCAGTCTGTCGGCTCGGGGATGCCGGTCGTTTCGCAGATGCTCTTGATTTGCTCGTGGTAGCTCTCTACGAGTGCCTTGTTGATGGGTGAGGCCAGTGAGGCGCTGTCCTCCTCCACCCATAGGCTGAAGTCTATCTTGCCGCGTTCGAGCTGTTGTGCTATGAGGGTGCGTATCTCCATCTCCTTCTCCCGATAGAGAGGTGCGATGCGTGTGGATAGATCCATCGCCTTGCTGTTGAGCGACTTTATCTCGGCATATATCTTCTTCGTTCCGTAAGTTGCCACGGCCTTGCCGTAGCCAGTCATAGACAATATCATGTGTTTTATAGAACTTTATTCTGTTGTATGGATGAGGGGAAGGAGCGCTTTTATAATTTGTTCCCAGACTTAGGAAAAATTACTGTAGGATGGAAGTTGCAGGTCTCATCGGGTGTCATTTGCGCATACGCCATGATGATGACCACATCGTTGGGTTGTACTAAACGTGCAGCAGCACCGTTGAGACAAATCTTTCCAGATCCACGTTCGCCCTTAATAATGTAGGTAATGAAGCGCTCTCCATTATTGTTGTTTACGATGTGTACCTGCTCTCCCTCGAACATGTTGGCCGCATCCATTAAGTCCTCATCGATAGTGATGCTACCCATATAATTGAGATTGGCCTCGGTTACACGAGCACAATGTATTTTTGACTTCAGTACTGTAACTAACATACTTTCGATTCTTTTATTTATATCGGATATTATCAATCAAGCGTACCTTTCCGCAATATACCGTGATGCATCCTACGATGTAGTCGGTATCAGTCCATGCGGTTACCGGTTGCAGAGTATTACCATCAACAATCTCATAATACTCTAATTCAAGCCCTTCGGTAGCAGCAATAGCAGCTTCTACCATTTGCTTGGTTTCTATAAGTGTATGTTCCTTGGCGTATTTAACACTGCTGAAGAGTGACTTAGATATGGCTAATGCTGTATGACGCTGTTCATTGGTGAGTAATGCATTTCGGCTGCTGAGCGCAAGTCCATCTTGTTCACGTACAATGGGGCAGCCTATAATTTCTAAATTGAAACTCAATTGACGCACCATTTCTCGAATGATAGCTAACTGCTGAAAGTCTTTCTCTCCAAAATATGCACGATCGGGCTCAACAAACATGAAGAGTTTGCTTACAATTTGTGCTACTCCATTGAAATGTCCGGGACGATAGATTCCCTCCATTACTTTGTCGAGTGGGGCGAAATCGAAAATGCGAGTGTCGGGTTCAGGGTATACTTCCTCCACAGAAGGTGCAAAAACACAATCGACCTCAAGTTTTTCGAGTAAGCAGCAGTCCGCTTCCAAGGTGCGTGGATAACGCTCCAAATCGCCTTTGTCATTAAATTGGGTAGGATTGACAAAAACACTCACTACAGTGGTGCCGTTTTCTCTCACACTACGTTCTACAAGCGAGGCATGGCCTTCGTGTAATGCTCCCATCGTGGGAACTAAACCTATGCTGTTGCCTTCGGCGCGAGCTGCAGTTAGGAACAAACGTAACTGCTCTATTGTATTGACTATTAGCATTTGCATATATATATTAAAAAACATTGCAAAATTAGTGCAAAAAAACGATTTTGCCTAATAATCTATTTGTCTATACGCACGACTGAGCGTATGTTGTTAATTTTTTTGAGATTGTCACAGATGATCTTGATGTCATCCACATCATGTACACGAAGGCGTATGGTGCCGTCAAAGATTCCATCGTAGGCTTCAATGAGGATACGTTCCATATTCACATTAAGTTCCTGAGATATGACATTGGAAATCTGATTCACCACGCCCACACCATCAATACCTTTTATATTAAGAGATACCGAAAAATATAGCAACTTATGGGTACTCCATTGAGCGGCCACAATACGATTGCCATACGCAGCCTTGAGCTTCGCCGCTTCGGGGCACTTGCGCTGGTGGATGACAATCTGCCCGTCATCGTCAATGAATCCCAGCACATCGTCGCCAGGGATAGGGTGACAGCAGTCGGCCATGTGATAGCTGTTCTGCAATGCCTCATCGGTGAGAATGAGGGGGCGCTTCCTATCAATTTTCTGCACCTCGCTACTTGTCGATGTTTTGGTTGAAGGGGTATCTTCCTTCTTGCTACTGCGAAATAGTCGGCCGAGGATATTCGTTGATGTGGAGCTGCCCTTAAGAGCATTGCGCTCAGCATCACCGAGGGTGACAGAGCCTTTGCCGAGGGCAACAAGCAGTTGGTCGTACTCGGTAAAGTTATGCAAACGGCACAGACGTGCTGTATTATGAACATCGAGAGTGAGCCCCTCACGCTCTACAAACTCATTGATCAAGCGCTCACCTTCCTTGTGTGCCGCACGTACCTCGCGACGCAATATACCTTGTATCTTGCTTTTGGCCTTGGCAGTAGTGACCATGGTGAGCCACTCGGGCTTCACGTTCTGCGTCTTTGAGGTGAGCACCTCCACCTGGTCACCACTCTCCAATACGTGGCTCATGGGCACAAGTTTGTGATTGACCTTGGCACCGATACAATGGGTTCCAAGTACTGAGTGTATGGAGAAGGCAAAGTCGAGTGCAGTACACCCTTGCGGCATAGTCTTGATCTCGCCTTTGGGGGTAAAGACAAATATCTCTGAAGAATAGAGATTAAGCTTGATTGCGTCAAGGAAGTCCATTGCATCGGGCTGCGGGTCATCAAGTATCTCCTTGATGGTGAGGAGCCATTTGTTGAGATCAACCTCTTCCTCCTCGGCATACCCCTTCTCCTTATATTTCCAGTGTGCAGCCACACCCTGTTCGGCAATATCATCCATACGGCGGCTGCGTATCTGCACTTCTACCCACTCACCATGCTTACTCATAAGCGTCATATGCAACGCTTGATAGCCATTGGTCTTAGGTTGGTTTACCCAGTCGCGAAAACGGTCTGGATGAGTACGATAGAGGTGTGAGAGGGCGATATATATATTGAAGCACTCATTGGCCTCCTCTTTGAGGTTCTTAGGTTCGAAGATGATGCGTACCGCCAAAATGTCGAATATCTCATCAAAGGCGAGATGCTTGGTCTGCATCTTCTTCCATATCGAATAAGGCGACTTGATGCGTCCTTTGAGTTCGTATTTCACCTCCATCTCATCAAGTTTAGCCTTGATTGGGGCGGTGAAGTCGGCAAAGAGTTTCTCACGCTCGGCTTGTGTCATGGCCAATTTTTCCTCGATAGCCATATATTCCTCAGGGTGCTCATACTTGAAGCTGAGGTTCTCG
Organism: Bacteroidaceae bacterium; assembly: GCA_017517925.1. Taxonomy (GTDB): domain Bacteria; phylum Bacteroidota; class Bacteroidia; order Bacteroidales; family Bacteroidaceae; genus UBA1189. Next base: position 18,451 of record JAFWXS010000143.1, read on the forward strand.
AGTTCCATCTTTATCTTGTTCAATCCCAAGCGATAGGCTATAGGTGCATAGATATAGAGTGTTTCGCCCGCTATCTTATATTGTTTGTTAGGCGCCATGTGCTCGAGCGTACGCATGTTGTGCAGGCGATCGGCAATCTTGATAAGGATTACACGAATATCCTCCGACATCGTGAGGAGCAGCTTCTTGAAGTTCTCGGTCTGCGCCGAAGCCTTGTCTCCGAAGATACCTCCCGAGATTTTGGTAAGTCCGTCGACAATCTGCGCAATCTTGGGACCGAAGAGATTAGAGATGTCCTCTACGGTATATTCTGTATCCTCCACTACATCATGGAGCAAGGCAGCACAGATGGACGTAGAGCCGAGGCCTATCTCTTCGCTCACGATACGGGCTACAGCAATAGGATGCAGGATATAGGGTTCACCCGAGTTGCGGCGTACCCCCTTGTGGGCATGCTTGGCAAAGTTGAAAGCACGGGTGATGATATCGACCTTTTTCCGGTGCTTCGAGGCCAAATAGCTATTGACCAGTCCCTGAAATGCTTCGTTGACGAGCCTTTCTTCCGCTTGCTCTTTATCGATGTTCATGGCATGTCTCTTTTATCTCGGATAAATCTTCAATCTCTTGCCAGCTACAATGCGGCTGCTGCTCAAACCGTTCCACCGCTTCAGTTCGTTGATCGTCACATGATAGCGACGAGCGATGGTCGAGAGCGTCTCACCACTACGTATCTTATGGTAGATGAATCCTGTATTGGTTGCCTGGTTCTTCAGTATCTTCACCTTCTCTTCGGAGAAGTACTTTTCGCGTTCATAGTTATATATCGAGTCGCCCGAGAGAATGAAGTCACGTATCTTGTTTTCGGGCAAGCGCAGTGAGTTGGGCTGGAACTTTCCCGGAATAACATTCTCCTTGTACTGGGGGTTCAGTCCGCGCAGCGTCTCTATGTCAATATCGCACACGGCCACTATCTGATCAAAGTGGAGCAGACGGTTTATCATGATGGTATCAGTAACCATGGGAAGTTTACTTTCCATGGGACAGATACCATGCTCGGCATGATAGGTCATGATGTAAGTAGCAGCAATGAATGCAGGCACGTAGCCACGTGTCTCACGAGGAAGAAACCAATAGATATCCCAGAAGTTGGTCTTTCCGCCCGATCGATAGATTGCCTTGTTCACATTGCCCGACCCGCAATTGTAAGCAGCGATAGCAAGATCCCATGCTCCGAACCGATTGTACAAGTCGCGCAGATGCTTTGCGGCGGCCCATGTCGCTTTTACGGGGTCGCGACGGTCATCGACAAGGCTATTCTGTTTCAATCCGTAGAGTTTTCCTGTTGTGTACATGAATTGCCACAATCCCGTAGCTCCTACACGCGATACGGCTACAGGGTTCAGTGCCGACTCAACCACGGGAAGATACTTCAGTTCATTGGGCACACCATGTACATCAAGTGCCTGCTCGATGAGCGGTTCGTAATACTCCATCATGCCCAGCATGTATGACACTTGGTGACGCAACTGCTTGGCATAACGGTCTATATGATTGCGCACAGGCTGGTTGTATACCATCGGGACGATGCAAGGCAGATTGGCAAGGCGCTCGGTGTATACTGTATCGCTGAACACGGGATTCGTAGCACTTGCCGTGCATGTAGTATCTACCATCAGGTAGGTATTGGCATACCAACTATTAAGCAAGCTATCAAGCTCGCCCGACATACTCTCAAGCACTACCAGCGAGTCGTCTTCAATCTTTGTCCACTCCTCGGGAATAGAAGTGTGCTGTACTGCGATTACCTCCTCCGTATCTTCTATATCTTGAGGCACTATCGTATCTTGTGCCATCAGCAAGGGTGCTTCTATGCTTTCCACTTGTGTAGTGGCTGTACTCTTTACTCCACGGATGGGGAGTATCTTCTCGGAGCATCCGCACAGCAATACGAGTGCAGATAGGGCGATATATAGTTTTTCCTTCATTTGCTTATTGGTTGTTATTCTTTTTCGACTCTTTCTCATCAGGAGCACCGCCCAGGATGATTACAATCTCGCCACGCGGCTCGGTAGCTGTAAAGTGGGCAATGACTTCAGTAAGCGAGCCTCGCACAGTCTCTTCATGCAACTTCGAGATTTCACGGCATACAGCCACCTCGCGCTCTGCTCCGAAGAATTCGGCAAACTGGGTGAGCGTCTTCACCAGGCGGTAGGGCGACTCATAGAAAATCATTGTGCGATGCTCGGCTTGCAGGGCGAGCAGGCGTGTCTGCCGTCCCTTCTTCTGGGGCAGGAATCCCTCGAAGCAGAAGCGGTCGTTGGGCAGCCCCGATGATACCAAAGCCGGCACGAAAGCCGTCGCCCCGGGCAGGCACTGCACCTCTACCCCATGGCGCACACACTCACGCACGAGCAAGAACCCCGGGTCGCTGATGGCAGGTGTTCCTGCATCAGAGACCAGCGCCACCGTCTCGCCAGCCAGCATACGCTGCACGAGGGGCTCTATGGTCTTGTGCTCATTGAACTTATGGTGCGATTGCAGGGTATTCTTTATCTCATAGTGTTTGAGGAGAATACCGCTGGTGCGCGTATCTTCGGCCAAGATAAGGTCGGCCTCCTTGAGCACGCGGATAGCACGGAAGGTCATGTCCTCCAAGTTCCCCACGGGGGTGGGCACTACATACAATCGTCCTGCAGGCATATTCATTTCTTCAATTCAAGTCTATACATATTCGTCTCCTTACGCCCGAACCCCATCGACTGGTACAAGGCGTTGGCCGCCACGCGCCGTGGGTTCGAGGTGAGATACACGGTGCCAATCCCCTCGACCTTGCAATGCTCCATCGCATGCACCATCAGTACACGGCCAAGGCCAAGACCTCGATAAGCCTCATCGACCACCACATCCTCAATCCATGCCTTACTGCCCGTAGGACTGAGATACATGCCTACGGTAAGCATTCCTGCCACCTTGTCGTCGCATAGCAGGAGGAAGAGTCGGCTACATGGTGCGGTGATAAGTTGCTGGTAATCTGCCATCGTAAACTCCACCTCACGTGTCGTCAACTGTCCCAGCAAATGGCATACCGCCTCGTAATGAGAGGCTTCACAAGCCGTCGGAGAAATAACCGTTGTATTCATGTAGACAAAGGTACAACAAGCCGAGCGGAGAACAAAATAAATTCATCTATTTTTTATCCCGAGGCACCGTGTTCCTTCTGTGACGAAGTCACTAAAATTAGGCTGCGCAACGAGCACTAAACTTCCAACGCCCCTATCCCGCGCTCCTCTCTCACCCGCTTGGGCATCTTCTTCACCACCTCATTGTAGCTGTGGCGTATGAGGTGCTTGATGAGCGTGTCGGGGAGCGCACCGAAGAGGTCTATCTGATTCCAGTGTCGCTTGTTCATATGCCATGCCCCTGCATAGTGGCTCCCCATGCCACGGTACTTCCTAACACACGCTTCTCGCCCAGCACGGCAGCTATCTACACTTCGGGCAATCCGTTTTGGAAAGTGACGAGTACACCATCGGCAGCCAGATAATCCTTGAGCATGTCTACCACTTCTGCTTTGTGCTGTTGCTTGGTCATGAGGAAGATAATGTCATACGTTCCGTTCATCTCTTCGGGGGCGTATGCTACGACTTGCTGGGTAAACTGTACCGTACCGATCACCTGTGCACCCTTTTCTTTCAAAGCTGCGACATGAGCCTTGTTGCGGTTGATGAGTTCGATAGGTACTCCGCCCTTACTTATATAGGCTCCGAGTATTGTACCCAATGAGCCGGCACCATAGATTGCTATACGCATAATATCCAATTTCTTTAGTTGTGATGTGTTATCTTATTGCCATATATCCTAAATTGTGCTTTTGTCATAGTTGCCTCCTGCTACATATTACATCTTCTGCATCTATTTCTTGCAATAGCAAGAAAAGACTGAACACAATAAAGCGAAGCGCCAAGGGGATGACAAAGTCTCAAAAACATCCCAGGCGCTTCGCTTCGTTATTTATCCTTATATATTACATAAGTCCCTACGTTACATACGGAAGGTGCCTATCCTCAGCTGCTCCGCGATGGCGCGGAAGTCCTTGGCACTGGCACCGAGGAAGAGCACTTTCTTGCCGAGTTTCTTACACTCTACACGGGCACTGCCTTCGTAGAGGAATATCCTGTTGTCCTTGTCAATGGTGATGAGGATACACTCGCTGCTCTTTGCAATGAGTGGCAACAATCCACTATGATTATCGGCAAGCTCGATAGACTGATATACCAGGTCGTAGTGCTTGCCATCGTAGGCAATCTGCAAGTTGCACTTGTTGTCAAGGCTTATGCGGCCACCCTTCTTGCTGACCTTGAAATTGTTGCCTCGCTTTGCTTCCCCATGGTTCTGGAAGTCGAAATTGTATGGATATGCCGCTGAGCGGTCATAGATGGCTTTTGTGGTGTAGCCTCCGCGCCAGCCGTCGTAGCCGGGCTTGGTGATGATGAAGTTGAGGCCCTCCCTCTTGGGGATGCGCACGATATTCTCGGTGCTCTCCACGATGAAGTAGTCCTTGTCCTCGCCAATCTGCTTGAACTCGGCCCATACGCCACGCTTCTTGCCCGGTGCATACTCGTGCCACACGCCACCATCGCGACGTATGTAGTATCCGTTGTGCTCGCGGCCACGACCGTCGTTGTAGCAGTAGAAGAGTCCGTCGGGCTCGGTGCACTGGTGGTGTACGTCGATGGTGGTGTACACCTGCTTCCAGTCGTTGTTCTTCTCACGGTCGATGAAGATCATGTCCTTGCCCAGTTTGGGAATGGCCAAGCGGCACTTCTTGTTCTCCACGTAGAAGAAGGTGTCGTTCTCCTTGTACTGCTTGTAGGTGCTCCACTTGCCCGTCTTGTCGGCAGGGCGATACTCGGTCCATTTGTCACCGTCTTTTACAAAATAACCGCCCACGTAGGGCACGAGTGCTGTGGTCTGTGCCACGAGCGATACGAAACTTACGATAGCAAGCATCGTTGTCAGTGATAGTCTCTTGTTCATGATATGAATTCTGAATTATGATTTATGAATTATTTTTTTGAATGGTTCAATAGAAGAATAATCTTTGTGCTTTATTGTTACCCCCACCCGCCCTTCGGGCTCGTCCCCCTTAAAGAGGGACAGTGCAGAGTCCATCGAAACTATCTTAAAGAACTGTCGCCCTTTAAGGGGGACGAGCGGAGAGAGTGAAGCGACGGAGCGGAGGGGGTAATAACTAAAGTCTACCTTGTATACAAATCCCAATACTTAAAGTCAATGTGCACCCCACTCTTGTGCGACTTGCCGGCAAAGAAGTACTCATCGGTGGTGAAGTGTATGCTGCCTGAGCCGTCCGACAGGTCGCTGTTGATGATGATGTTGCACTTCTCGGCAATATCCCTCTCGCCACCGATGACATACTCGTTCACCGCTTGCTCGAAACCGCCACCTCCACCGATAAGGATGCTCATGTGGCAGTACTTGTCCTCGGGTGAGTCGAACACGCACATCAGGATGCGGCCCTCGCCATAGAGTTGTACGAAACGCTTACCATTGCGCTCGCTCTGCTGCGTCACCTTCAGGTTTCTATAGGTCTCGCCCAGTTCGAGTTTGAAGAGGAAGCCTAAGTCTCTGAGCATATCCTTGTAGCCCATCTCATTCTTCGAGTGGCGATAGAGTACGGCAGGCGTGCCGCCTTGATACTCCTTCCGGTATATCGCCTTGAACATGGGTGAGTAGCCCTCCTCGTCCCATTTCTCTTGTGGCTGATGCTCCACGGCATAGAGTCGTGCCACATCTTCGGGAAGGATGATTTCGGATTTCTGGTCGGCACTGTCTGTCATAGCCCCTTTGCCGAACCCCAAGCCGTTAATCCAGTCATACACGCCATAGGTGGCATAGGGTTGCATTTCTTTTCGTATTTCTTCGGGCACAGAGGGGGTAAATACATTGTAGCAATCGGTGCCAGGGATGAGGAGGAATGAGGGCTTTCCCAATTTCTCAATCTCTTTGTTCAACTCCGAAAAGTCGGGTATTGCAGTCCTCGCAGCCACTTTGCCGACCTCTTCATTTAAACGCTCATACGGATCGTTGCCGCTGGACTGCTGGTCGAACGAATATACTTTCGGCTCTTCCTCGTCCTCCTCTTGCTCGTCTCTTGTTCTCTTGAACGAGTAACTGAACTGCAGGTCTCCCGATTCGCCAATGGTAATACTGCCGCCATTGCCATTTATCATCATCGCTGTAAAGACATCCTTAATAATCTCCATCAAGTCGGTATTCAGGTAGAGCACCTCCATCGAGTCTCCGTAATCCATAATCATCAGCGATGCCTTATCACCGACAAAGAGCATTGCTTGGGCACCATTACTGCGTTCGCAGAACAGCAAGGGGATGCCAAACAAGACCTCGGCAGTGGTGACTTCGTATTTGTCGAGCACCTTATAGATGTTTTCGCGGCCTATGCCATCGGATGATGCAATCTTGATGAGTCGGAAGTCCTTCTTGTCCAGCTTGGCAAATAGAGCATCGGTAACGGAGTCACTGATAATCTCCGTGCCCAGATCGTCCAATAACTCTCTGTGTGTCATCGTATCGCACGACACGTACTCACCTTGAAGTGCCTCCAGTTCTTCTGCAAATATCGTCAATCCTGTCCAATCTATCTCTTGGGCTTGCATCGTCATTGCCGTGCATACGGCCATGAAGCATAATATCATCTTTTTCATAATATGTTCTGTGTTCTAATCAAAATCCTAAGTCTATGCCACTATCGTTCATCTTCATAAAGGCTTCGTATGATAAACCTGCAACAAACACTATGCTATACTTTAAGTCTTTGTGGTTGTTGTTGATGACGAGCACATTTTCAGAGTTGCCATATATCATTGAAACCACCCCGTCTTGTCGGTTAAGAGCACATAGTTCCATGTCCATAACCACCTCCCTTTCTTCTAGGAAGCCCCAGAACGGATTCATTGCAACTTCCAATAGTTTGTAGCCCTCGGTTCCTGTGCTGATAAAGCGTCGCATATACATTGCAGATCCAAATATTTTGTCTATACCCATTTCTTCCTTTGCCTCGTCATTAACTATGGATAACAACTGCGACAATATCTGCTTGAACATGTTGGTTGAGATGTAGGAATAGTCAATCTCGTTGGACTTAGCAACTACCTTTGCTACCTGTTGCATGAACACCTCCACTTCGCTCTTCTCTCGAGGCTGTGCCGACTGGGCGAATAGGCTGCCCATGTGAAGCGCCAAGGCCATCAGGGTTAATAAAATGTATCGTTTCATATTCGCGTCAATTTATATTCATATTAAACATTTCTCGGATTATCGATTGCGACTGCTCCAGCGTCTGATACGCCTCATGGGTCTGGCGCTGCGTTGTGTTCATCGCATATTGGATATCGCCATAAGCTGCCATGAGGCACTGCATTGCCTCCTCGGGATTGTCGAAGGTGTCTTTGTCCACATCATCGACCATCGTCAACACCGTTGCCTCGTCCGTATGTTTGCTTTCATCATGAGGTATAGCCAGGAAGACGGCTGCCACCACAGCAGCGGCACAGGCGGCGCGGAGAAGGAAAGACCCGCCCCAACCTTTTCTGGGAGGGAGGGAACGTCTGCGTTGCGGAGCCTCAAGTCCTCCCTTACAGGGCCGACGTGAGTGAGCGTCAGTTGCGACGATGGGAGATTTATCTCCCACAAGGAGTGCTGCGGAGCAGCATTTTTTATGGTGGGTCTTCATCTCCTCCAACCCATCCAGCATCTCCTCCAGTCGTTCGGCAGCGCCTTCGGGTAGTTCAATATCCTCCTCTGCTGTGCTACACAGCGCAAGGATGACCTCGCGGTCTTTGCGGAGTTCAGCCGAGACCTCGTTCGCGCAAAGATAGCGGTACAGCTCGCGCTCCTCATCCACCGTCAGTTCGGCGTCGAAGAAACGTTCCATCCAATCTTTCAGTTGTTTGTCAGTCATAACTTTCACTCCTTATCGTTTATAATACAATTCCTTGAATCTCTTTCGTATGCGCGACACGATGACCTTGATATTCCCTTCCGTCAATCCCGTCGCCTTGGCAATCTCTTCTGGGCTGCTCCCCTGCATCTGCATCCTCATCACCCATCGCTGCATCTCGGGGAGGGTAGTGAGGAAATGTTCGAGAAACTCTGCCGCAGCCTCACCCTCTGCCTCGGGTGGAGCATTGGCCTCGGACGTCTCCTCCACAAACTCCACATCTGCGTCGCGTGTCCTTATCCTCCGCCAACGGTCGATGCAGATACGCTTGAGCATCGTGCGGCAATAGGCCTCGGGCGAAGCGATATGTCCCATCTCATCCTTCTGCTCCCACAAACGCACATAGAGGTTCTGCACAGCATCCTCTGCCTCGAAGCTGTCGCCCAGCACCTTGAATGCCTCGCGATAGAGCATCCGCTGCAATGGCATGAACCGTCGTTTGAACTCGTCGTGTGTCACTCTTTATGTGTTTGTGAAGTCTCTTTTCACCTGCAAGACGCAGAAAAGCCCCGAAAGTTACAAAGATAGTGAATTTTTTTTCATTTATTTATGCCAGCCCCCCCGTATGAAAGCCTCACGGCAGACCGCTCATTTTCTGTAATGAAACCATACAAAAACTTTTATCCCTGCAAGTAGAATGTTTTCTCCCTGCAAGTAGAAACATTTCCGACTGCAGTCAGAAATCGTTCTGACTGCAAGCAGAATTTTTCATGCGTGGGGGTAGCAGGGAAAAATGCATTATAAAGATATTTTAACCTCACGCTATTTTTTACTCACGCGAATCTCGCGAATCACGCGAAAACGCATCGTTTCACTCGCGTTTGCCATCCGGACGGTAACATACGAGCGATAGCGATGTATGTTTTCGCGTGATTCGCGAGATTCGCGTGAGGTATCCATCCTTAATTGAGAGAAAAATGAGGTCGTTTGTCCGAGAAAAATCATAATGCGTTTTCCCTGGTGGGGGTAGCAGGGAAAAACGCCGTGTCGGGCAGTCGTGATGGCACTGTACACCCCAACTTCACGATGACAGAAAAACTGCCAGGCGGCAAAATGTAATTGCATAGGTGTCCCGGCGGTAGCGCCGAGGCACTCTAATAGAGTACGGGCACACCCTCGAAGGATGTGCCCGCTCCTGTTGACACCGCACCATGAAGAAAAAGCGGTGCCGCTCGGTTAGTGGAACGTTTATTTTAGGTGGAACATTACAGGTAGAGTATAGCGTACGCGCACGGCCTTTCCCCTTTGCTTGCCGGGAGTCCAGTTTGGCATAGCGTTTACTACACGCAGGGCTTCGGCATCGAGCTGTGGGTCTACGGGCTTCACTACCTTGGCTTCGGTGATACTACCATCGGTATTTACTACGAACTGTACGATGACACGGCCTTGGATACCTTTGCTTTGTGCCTCTTTGGGGTATCTCATGTTCGTGGAGAAGTACTTCATCAGTTCGCTTATGCCACCGGGATATTCGGGCATCTCTTCTACTACTTGGAAGATTTCATCGCGGCTGCTTGCATTTTCCGTCTGAGCTACCTTGGCAGACTCCTGAGCCTTGTCAGTACTACCCCCTGAGAGGCGGAATGATACGGGCAGGGTGAAGCGCACTCTCACCTCCTTGCCACGTTGTTTGCCGGGTATCCAGTTGGGCATACTGCGTACTACGCGCAGTGCCTCGGCATCGAGCAAGGGATCTACTGAACGAATTACAGAATCGTTGCTGATGCTGCCATCCTTGTTTACTACGAACTGCACGATGACCCGGCCCTGCTTTCCCTGCTCTTGAGCCTCTGTCGGGTACTTGATGTTCTGCTGCAAGAATTTCATCATCTCCTCCATACCTCCGGGGAACATGGGCTGCTCTTCCACTACTTGGAAGATTTCGCCCTGCTCTTCGGCCTTTGGTGCAGAGTTGTAGCCTACGATTTGAATCTCATCAATGCGGGCAGGTCTCTTGATGTTGATTTTCAGCGGCTCTTCACTACCTATATGCTGGGCATACTCGGCCAGGGCTGAGGTCATGTCCTTGGCGGTCTTGCCTTTGACTTGAAAATGGATTGCTCCATTTACTCCTGATCGTCCGAATATGGCTTCGGCCTCTTCGCTCTGCAATGCTGCAATCCTGTCGATATTTTCGGATGTCAGTCCACATACCTTGAGGTAATCGAAGTCGGGATTACCGTCAGGATTGAGTCGCTTGCCTTGGATATTGACCTCCGTACTGTCTTCAAAGGTAAATACGAGAAGCGGGTTATCGCCACTTACAGTAATGTCTGAAAGTCGATTATCTGCTTTCTTCTCCCTCGGCGAGGTACAGGAGATTACGGCTACGGCAGCGAAGGCTACGGGGAGCACATACAATGCTTTGAGCAGTCCCCACGGACTGGTCTGTTTTTTCATCATCATAATAATACGTTTTTTAGTGGAACAATTGGTAAAGTTATTGGTCATGGAATTGAACTTTACACCCACGGCAGACTCGAACAGGCGTAGTTGGTATTGGTGGGCGTCGAAGCCTTGGCGCAGAGTGGCACTGTCGGCCTCATATTCGTGGATGGCCTCGAGCTCGCGTTTGAGGAGCCAGGCGGCGGGGTTGAACCACTGCACCGTGGCACAGAGCAGCACGAAGAGCAGGTCCCACGAGTGGAGGAGACGGATGTGTGCCCGCTCGTGAGCGAGTATCATATCGTAGTTCTCGTGGAGGTCGCTCTCCGACACGATGATGTAGTGCATCCACGAGAAGGGGCTGTAGTCTTTGGTGTGGGTGACGAGGATGGTGCCATCGGCCATCTCATGCTGCTTGCTGCTACGGATGAGTCGCGCGATGGATACCAAGCCGCCGATGAACTTGATAAGGTATACCGCTAATCCGATGAGGTAAATGCCCACGAGCATTGTGCGCCAAGGAATCTTCTCCCAAGGGATGCGTTGCCATAGGGTGGGCTGTGTGGTACTGACTGCTTCGGTACTGTCTGTTACAGGTTCGGCATAGAAAGTCATGGTGAGTTCCTCAATGGCTGTGCTGGCTTCGGTGGTCACTACGCCCAGGTCGATATACATGAACGGAATGGCTGTCGAGAGGGCAAGGATGGTGAGTAGCAGGATGCGGTTGGCGCGGTGCCACGTGTCGCGGCTGCACAGCAGCTTATAGAACAGGTAGAACGCCGCCAGCGTGAGCGATACCTTTATTATATATAGGAGGAAGGGGTACATAAGAGTGAAAATGGGGCCTTACCTAATCCCTCCCGAGGAGGGGACTGCAACATAGCAGAGTAGGGTATTGCCTGATTAGTGTTTTCTGTTGTTATTGTACTGTATCGTGTGTTCTTGTCGTGAAAACTGGCAGAGATGTCCGAATCACCCCTACTTGGGAGGGGCAGGGGGGAGGCCGCCTTTCTTCAACATTGCAATCAGCTCCTCTATCTCCTGTGCCGAGAGGTTCTCCTCCTTGACGAAAAAGTTGACGAGGTCTGTTGCCGAGCCGCGGAAGAGGTTGTTCTTCACATTCTTCAAGAAGCGGCTGCTGTATTCATTGTGCTGTATGAGCGGATAGAAGCGGTGCTGCTTGCCCACGGCCTCGCTACCTACATACTTCTTCTCTCTGAGGATGCGCAGAAAGGTGAGCACGGTGTTGTAGGCGGGCTTGGGCTCGGGAAACTGCTCCAACACTTCGTTTACTGATGCCTTCTGCAAGTCCCACAGGATGTTCATTATCTGCAGTTCGGCACGGGTGAGTTCGTTGCTTCGTTTCATATATCGCGTCTTTTTTGTTGCTGTTTCAGTTGCTGTGTCTTTGTTTGTCCTAAACTTTTAGAATCTGTTAGGATTTTACCGTTAATATGTTTTTGTGGACTTTTCGGTTTATTTGAGGTTATTTTTTGCACCTTTACCCTCTCGGTTCTTGCAAATAGACCACTATCTGCTACATCCCGAGAGTGCAAATCTACTCAAAAATCCCTCTCAACTAAACTCGAAATAAAATCCAAACAGATTCTTAGTTGATTGGTGCCACAAAGGAAAACATTTGTTTTTATCCGTGCAACTAAAAGTTTAAGAATTCGCAATACATCGTAAAACTTTAACCTTTATTATTAGTTGATGGTGATTATCGGTAGACCTTGACCCCCAAAAAGAGGAGGGCGTGCCAAATGGTACGCCCTCCTCTCATGGATATCCTCATCTTGTTAATCAATATACTGCACCTTGCCCCAGTCGCGTGGCTTAGCGGCGGGTGCTTCGTCGGCATAGCCGAAACCTACGCAGAGGCATAACTCGTATCCTTCACTGAAACCGAGTTGTTCTAAGTAGGGGAGGCATTCGGTATTGTCGGTAAGGAAACGTACAGGGCTACCCAAGCAGATGGAGCCGATGCCCATAGACCAGGCAGACAGAACCATATTCTCCGCCAATAGACCGCAGTCGTAGGCTGAGAAATCATAACTCTTGTCGCGAGCGATGAATACCATGGTAGGAGCTCCGCGGAAACAACCTTTCGTCATGGCAGGATCCATGTCGGGATGTCCCTTGGCCATAGCCTCCTTCATTGCCTCGAGCAACTCGGGATTGTCAACCACACGAACCTCCCAAGATTGTTTGTTCTGTCCGTTGGGGGCATTAATCCCACATTGGAGGATGAGCTCCATCTTTTCACGTTCTACAGGCTGTGGCTTGTATTTGCGGATGCTACGACGCTCCATGATGGTCTTTACTACGGGGTTCTCTTGTAGGGTACACATTGTCTCTTGTGATTTGTTTTGGCAACTTGCCAGCATGCAGCAAAGGACGCCGAGGGTTATTATACTTTTCTTCATATTATCGAACCATGTTTGTTGTTTCGTATTCTAAACTTGGATTTGAAGGGTTACTTCTTAACGTAAGAACCGAGCGACAGCAGCCAGGCTACGGCGATGCTCACCACCATGCCGATGGCTCCGAAGAGCAGGAAGTTGGCATCGGTATATTCGCTCATCCAGAACACTACGGCTTCGCCTGCCACGAAGCCGATGAGGGCGGCATTGCCCTTGACGCGCTTCATGAACACGGCGATGAAGAAGAGTCCGCCAAGGCCGCTGGTGAGCAGGCCGAGGGCTTCGTTGAAGAAGTCGAGGAACGACTGTATATCCCATGTGGCCATGAGCAGGGCGAGGAGCAGACCTATCATACCGCTCACCACGGAGGCCCAGCGGGCTACGACTACCAGCTGCGAGTCGGTAGTGCGGCGGAAGCGTTTCCAAAAGTCTATGGAGAAGGCGGTGGCCACGCTGTTGATATTGCTGGAGATGGTGCTCATGGTGGCGGCAAAGATGGCGGCTATCAGGGCACCGGCAATGCCGGCGGGCATCTGGCTCATCATGAAGAAGGGGAAGATGGCGTCGGACTGCCCCATGGTGACATCCAGCTCTGTGGGATGGGTCTTGTAGAAGGTGTATAGTCCGGTACCAATCATGTAGAAGGCTACGGATACGAACACGCTCATCACGCCATTGACCAGGATGCCACGGCCGGCAGACTTCTCGTCGGGGGTGGTGAGGTAGCGCTGGATGACGGTTTGGTCGGAGGTGTAGGAGATGAGGTTATTGGCCAGGCCACCGATGATGATGACCCACCAGCAGGCTTGCGACCAGGAGTTGCTCCAGTCGAACAGGCGCAGTTTGTCGTTGGCCAAGGCAATGTCGATGCAGCCCATCACGCCGCCCTCGGTGTTGACAGCGAGGTATACCACGGCAAAGATGGCACCGAAGACCAGTATCAGACCCTGCACCACATCGCCCCAAATCACGGCTTCTACACCACCCATGGTGCAGTAGATGATGGTGACCAAGCCCATGAGTACGATACACAGGTAGATGTCGATGCCTGTGACGGCTGTAAGGGCCAGTGAGGGCAGGTAGAGCACGATAGCCATGCGCACAATCATGAAGATGCTGAAGAGCGTGGAGGCCAGCAGGCGGGTGAAGAGGTTGAAGCGTTGCTCCAGTATCTCATAGGCACTGGTGACGTTGAGCTTGCGGAAGTAGGGGAGATAGTATTTGATGACGGGGAAGCTGATGAGCAGTATCATCCACAGCATGGGGTAGTAGGTCCAGTCGGTCGTGTAGGCCTTGGCCGGGATGGTCAT
>JAFWXS010000012.1 GCA_017517925.1 Bacteroidaceae bacterium
GTCCACGAAGGTAACGATGCCATACTTGGTGTTAGGCTCCACCTTGCACTCCTTGTTATTGTAGTATTTTCCCTCCTTAGATATGGAGAGTTCGAGGTAGTCCTGCACCGTTCTGCCGACAATGGTATCGGTGTAGTTCTTCTTCTGGGCTACCGCCTGCTGCTCGCTGATAAGTTTGTAGTATTGTCCTGTCTTGTTAGCAAGGCTCGACTGCGATTGCGTTTCGAGGTACTTATCTCTGACTCGCTGCTCCCAATATTTCAGATAGCGAGGATATGAGCGCAACAGACCGTAGCCATATTGCGAGAGGATTTGAATGGCGGCACGCTTCAGCAGGTCGTGATGCTTGGAGAAGTAGTGTACCTGACCTTCCGAGAGCTCCGCCAATCCCATACCGATAGCCTGACGGGTAGCATTGCTGATGTATCCCATCCAGTTGCCACCGCCAAGAATACCTCCACTGAGGAGTGTAGATGCTGCTATTTGTAGTAATCGTGCCATAGTTATTATGCATTCCACGAGGCATCAAAGTCGTGAACAACATCAATGAGTGCCTGCGCAAGTTGTTGTTTAAGATTCTGCACCTCCTCGGTCTGTCCCTCCTTGCTCTTCATAAGGTCAATGGTAGAGACGCTGAGAAGACTCTCAATATTTACTATCACCTGTTTTGGTGCGGCAGAGGATAGTCGCCCCGTGCCCGAGTAGTTACCACCGGCACCTCCATCGTCCGGACCATCATCATATAGATGCTGGTTGGTGATAGGATTGCTGTCAAATGGTCGTATGTCATTCGACTCAGGCTCGTTGCTGTACATGTCTGGGGTGAAGCCTGCCACTCGCAAGATGTTCTCTGCTGCCTCTGCCGAGCCTCCGAATGTCTGACGAAGGGCGGCAAAGAATTTTACCAGCGTGGTATGCGCCAACTTACGGTTAGCGATGTTCTCCACACGCTCATCATCGGTAGCATCTTTGCCCAAGACCTTCTGCACCCAGTGCCCGTTCTCGTCCATTGTGAATCCCCACGCTGCCAACTGGTTGAAGTCGAAGCCGCCGCTACGCATCAGTTCTTGAGCCTTTGTCGCACTTGAGATGGCATCACGGTAAGCCGTTGCCGCCCTGATAATCTCAGGAACGGTGTTCTGATTCATATAGAGGGCATAGTCGTAGGTCTGTGCCGCTACCGCCTCATTCTTCTCGCCAATGTTAGGAACATAGACCGCCTTGCCATTGACAATGCTGAATAGGGATTTGTCGAGGTCTGTATCCGAATATCCGAAACGCTGCTGTATGGTGCGGATAAAGGCATCCATCTCAAGGACCGTTCCCAGCTGACCAAACTCGGCGTAGGCAGCATTAATCTTCGCCTGGCTATCTCGCTTTGCAAGGGTGATAAGAGCATTGCGAATATCATCCTGACGGGCATCATTGGTTGAGTAACCGGGATCAAAGTAGTATCCTGATTTGGACGCACGATACATAGCCGAGCCTTCAGCCAATGTTGCAGTCCACCAATTACTCGTGAATGCTCCTATCTTCTGCCCCGAAGCCTCCTCGATGGATTTACCTGCTACGACCTCATCAACAGCACGCTTGGTCTTGAGAGCCATATTGTAGGTCTCGCTAAGCGAAGAGTGGAGAGCCTCGATAGATGGATAGCGGTACTTCTTGTTTGACTCAATCTCTTCCAAGACTGCATCCTTTGCCTCCTTAACCTTCCAAGTCTTATAGGCAAGCCAGCCCATAGCACCGACAACGGCAGCAATACCCGCTGTGGCGGCTACTGCTCCCGTACCAATAGCACTAAGCGATGCCGCAGCACCTGTAATACCGTTACCCGTAGCGACCTGAGTGGCGAAGAGCGATTGCAGGGCACTCTTAGTGCCCCAAACGCCACCGCCTGCCATCAGTGCCTTGGTCATAGCACCACGACCCGCAACGCCCGCAGCACGCATCTGGGTTACGATGGCTCGCTTCTGTGTGAAGGATAGTTTACCACCTCGGCCAAGA
>JAFWXS010000144.1 GCA_017517925.1 Bacteroidaceae bacterium
CAACTCACAACTCACAACTCGGCATCGCCGCCGACCCCATCGTCGCCTACATGTCGCGTAGCCAGTTGGAGAAGAGTATTGCTCGTACCCGCCGCCTCATGCAGGAGGCCGCCAAGCAACTCAACTTTGCCGAGGCCGCCCAGTACCGCGACGAGATGTTCCGCTTGGAGGAGATACTGATGGGGAAGAAAAGCTGACATTTGCTTTCTCTACCGTATGTATTGCAGTTCCTCCCAAACCATATATCTTTATGATTTTAATAAAAAAAGACTGCATGTCCGTTGGTCATAACATGAGTTTACATTATCTTTGCAACACAAACTTCACATATAGTCTTTAAGGTATTTAGAAATCATGTCAGACCAAAAGAAAATGGAGCGTCCCCGCAGTGGGCGCATGTTGGCGGGCGTATGCGCTGCTATTGCTAATTATGCAAATATCGATGTTGCTGTAGTACGTATTATCTACGTGCTGCTTACCATATTCACGGCCTTCAGCGGAGCCATCATATACTTCATTATGATGCTGCTGATTCCCGAGGAGAAGAACCAATTTAATATCCGCAAATGATTAGGGTAGGTATATTGGGCGCTGCCGGATATACCGGTGGCGAACTCATCCGCCTCTTGGTGAACCATCCCGAGGCGGAGATTGTTTTTGCCAACAGCGAGAGCAATGCGGGCAACCTCGTGGCCGACGTGCACGAGGGACTGCTGGGCGATACCGACCTGCGATTTACTGGTGCTATGCCTTTCGACGAAGTAGACGTGGTATTCTTCTGTTTCGGCCACGGTAAGAGCGAACAGTTCTTGCAGGACCACACTATCTCTGCCCATGTGAAGATTATTGACCTGGCACAGGACTTCCGCATCGCGGCTCCCACCCATGACTACGTATATGGCTTGCCCGAGATGCATAAGGAACAGATCAGCAAGTGTCAGCATCTGGCTAACCCCGGATGCTTCGCCACTTGCATACAGCTGGGCCTGCTCCCTTTGGCCAAGGCGGGCCTCCTCACCCACGATGTGGCGGTGAATGCCATCACCGGCTCTACGGGTGCGGGGCAGAAACCCGTGGGCACCACACACTTCAGCTGGCGCACCGATAACATGAGCGTCTACAAGGTGTTTACCCACCAGCATTTGCACGAGATACGCCAGTCACTCACCGAGCTGCAGGGCTCGCTGGACGCCTCCATCGACTTCATCCCCTACCGTGGCGACTTTGCCCGCGGCATCTTCTGCACCGAGGTGGTGAAGTTTGACGGTGAGGAGGGCACACCCACCAACCCCACAGCCGAGCAGTTGGCCGAGATGTACTGCGCCTTCTATGCCGACGCAGCCTTCACCCACTATATTGACAAGGCACTTGACCTGAAGCAGGTGGTGAACACCAACAAGGCTCTGATACATGTGGATAAGTTTGGTAACAAGGCCGTCATTACCTGTATCATCGACAACCTCCTCAAAGGTGCCGTAGGGCAGGCGGTGCAGAACATGAACCTGATGTTCGGCGTGAACGAACGCTGCGGACTCAACCTCAAAGCAAACGCATTTTAACTCAACCACAGATTACTCGGATTTCACAGATTTTTCAAAACTTACTTATTCCAAACGTCCTCTGTCATCCTGAGTGAAACGAAGGAGCTCGCAATACGCTTTCCGATTCCCTGCGCGGGATGCTTCGCAATGCTCAGCATGACACAACGGAATTTAATCCGTGTAATTTCAGTGGTTCATAATAAAAAGAAAGATGAATCTCTTCGACGTATATTCCCTCTATCCCGTAGAGCCCGTGCGCGGCAAGGGCAGCTACGTATACGATGCCGATGGCACCGAGTATCTCGACCTCTATGGCGGCCATGCCGTCATCTCCATCGGCCACGCCCATCCGCACTATGTGCAGATGATAAGCGAGCAGGTGGGTAAGCTCGGTTTCTACTCCAACTCTGTAGAGAACAGCCTGCAGCAGCAGCTGGCCGACCGCCTGGGTCGCCTCTCGGGCTACGATGACTACAGCCTCTTCCTCTGCAACTCAGGAGCCGAGGCCAATGAGAACGCCATAAAGCTCGCCTCGTTCCACAACGGCAAAGCCAAGGTGCTGGCCTTCGGCAAAGCATTTCACGGACGCACATCGGGCGCTGTGGCTGCTACCGACAACCCCAAGATTAACGCGCCCTTCAACCGCACACCCAACGTGGAGTTCGTACCCTTGGGCGACATCGAGGCTGTGGAGGAGAAGCTCAAGACGGGCGAGTTCTGCGCCGTCATCATCGAAGGCATACAGGGCGTAGCAGGCATACACTGCCCCTCGACCGAGTTCCTACGCCAGTTGCGCGAGGTAACCACACTGTATGGCGTGTCACTCATCCTTGACGAGATACAATCGGGCTACGGCCGCACAGGACAGTTCTTTGCTCACCAGATTGCCGACATACGCCCCGACCTCATCACCATGGCCAAAGGCATGGGCAACGGCTTCCCCATCGGCGGCGTGCTCATCGCACCCCACTTCAAGCCCTGGCCCGGTATGCTCGGCACCACCTTTGGTGGTAACCACCTCGCTTGTGCTGCCGCCATTGCCGTGCTCGACGTGTTTGCCCGGGAGAACCTCGTGGAGAATGCCGCCGAGGTGGGCGCCTACCTTATCGATGAATTGAAGCAGATACCGCAGATCAAGGAGGTGCGCGGACGTGGACTGATGATAGGCATCGAGATTGAGGGGTCGGCATCGGAGTTCCGCAAACGACTCCTCCTCAAGAAACACATCTTTACCGGCGGCGCCGGCGTTTCTACCGTACGTCTGTTGCCAGCCCTTGGTATCACCAAGGCACAGGTAGACGTGTTTCTCGCCGCATTCAAGGAATTGATTTAAGAAAATGTTTGGATTTTACTTTTAACATGTGTTTTATGGACTTTTCGGATTATCCGAGACTCCTTTGACACTTTTACTCTTTCGGTTCTTACAAATAGGCCACCATTTGCAGCATACTCAGCACTCGTTCATCTGCCAGTTTTGTTCCTTTAGTTTGCTGCGCAAACAGGAAATTAGGCAGCACCTCAGAAATTCCTAAAACAGTTTGGGTATTTCTGAGGTTTACACTAATTTTGTCCACAGTACTGGGAATACGACAACTATGAAACGCACGATAGAAGCACTGCTACAACTCAGCTGTAGCCTTTCTTGCATGCTCCTGTTCAGCCTCTGCCCCTCGAACACCTCGGCCCAAGCCATTGAGGTGGGATACGGGAAGGGCGAAGTGCTGAAGCTCGATCAATGGCTGAACAAGGAGGAAGGACTCAAGGAGGGAACCTCGCAGAGTTTCTGGTTGGGGTACGTCTATCAGACCCATGCCGGTGAGCAGTGCGCCTACGCCTCGGACTACAACTACCCCACCTTCACCTTCGGCCTCCTTGTGGCCGACTTCAACAAGGTGCGCCTCCGCTACGATCCTCGCGATACACGTCCCATTGACTACGACTCGCGCTGCGGCACCTCATTCACTGCATACGCCTCGATCCGCCGTGCCTTTTTCCGAACAAAATCAGGATGGAGTGCCGATTACAGATTCAGCAATGGCATTGGCTACAACACACATATATATAATAGGTATAATAATGTAGACAACATCCTACTGGGCTCACGGCTGGCCGTATATTTCGATGTGGCCTTTGCTCTCAACTACCGCTACCGCCAGTATGAATTCTTTGCAGGTCCCGAATTTCGCCACCTCTCCAATGGGGGAGTGATGCGTCCCAACAAAGGTATCAACAAAGCCGGTATAGGAGTCGGAATGCGCTACCATCTGCAACCACACGACTCCATCTCTCTCAAGCGCATTCACAAGCCGTTTGACGAGAAGAGGATGCATCTTGACATCTCGTACAGTTCAGGACTGAGAGGTGCACAAGGCGAGTGGCTCTACGATGCCAATCAGTATATATGGAACAAAAATGATGTGGACAACATCAAATATGGCAAGGATGGCTACACGCTATGCCATTACCATCTGGTGTCTACTGACCTCATGTACCGCTATGCCCGCCGCTATGCCTCAGGTATAGGCCTCGATGTTCTGTATGAGCCGTATAACCTCTATATAGAGGTGCAAAACGAAAGCGCAATACGCTCAGCCAAGGACCAATGGTCATTTGGCCTTGCCGCCAAGCACGAAGTATACTTCCAGCGCATCAGCATGAAGATGGCACTGGGATGGTATCTGAGCCGCCCGTTCAACGAGTACTCCAACACCGCCGACGAGTACCCCTTCTACGAACGAGTGGGCCTGCGCTACAACCTCCCGATACTGAACGACTGCATCTCGGTGGGATACGACATCTATGCACACATCACCAAGGCGTATGGCACAGAACTGATCCTCGGCATCAGGCTGCCGGGACCAAGACTGTAGATTTACTTACGACACTGAATGGCGCCATATACCATACTATATATTTCCAGATGGGTGCCTATGACTTCGTCAATCGAGAAATCACGCACGGCAAATTCTCTTGATTTACGCCCCATACTTATACGTAAAGCCCTATTATCCAGCAAAGTCCTCAACTTGTCGGCCAAAGCTATCGCATCTTTTATCGGGATTATGAAACCATTGACACCATCCTCCACAACATCTCGACATCCAACCGAGTCTGTAGTTATAATTGGCCGTCCTACAGCAGAGGCCTCGATAAGTGACTTTGGCAAGCCTTCACGATAATACGAAGGAAAGGCAACTATATGGGATTTCATCAGCAATTCACGCACGTCAGTACGATAGCCTAACCACTGAATATATTTACCATCACACAAAGCCTGCAACTTTTCCTGACCAATAGCCCGGGGATTGTTCGACAAGCCTCCACACAACCAGAATTCCACCTTATCTTCATAGTCTTTTCTCAAGAGCTCAGCTGCTTCAACAAGCGTCAACACCCCCTTTTCCTTCACCATACGGGCTGTAAATATCACATTCAGTTTCTCGCTATCCGGCTCTGATGTATAGATAAAATCCTTAAGGTCTACCCCTGAGCCTTTGATGAAGTATGCCTGCTCTGACCTTACCACCTTATGTTCAAGGAAAAGCTGCCTATCATCCTCGTTTTGAAAGATAACATAAGTACTCTTACGGTTATG
>JAFWXS010000145.1 GCA_017517925.1 Bacteroidaceae bacterium
CGGGTGTCCATACACGGGTTGCGGTTACAGATACGGTGTAATTGCCGTCTGCAAACCATACGGGGATGAAGTGAATTCGCTCGTTGTCGGCGGCATTGGTGTTCTGCTTGAACTGCCACTTGCCACCAACGTATTCAAGGGTTCTGAAGCTTCCGTTTGTGGTAGCGTAGTTGAATTCGGGGAACGTAGCATATACGCTCTGAATGCTCGTATATGCCGAGCTTCCGGGATCGTTGTATCCGCTGACGGTCGTGATCGTGGGACTGTAGCTCATAGTGAAGCCATATCCCGAACGAATCGTCCACTTGCCGTTTGCATAGACCGCAGTCTTGCACTCGGCACTCGGTGCGATGACAGGAGAAGCAGTCGAGATCTGAACACCATAGGACTTCAGCACGAACTGATTATTCTCATATACCCACATCGTCCAAGTTGCCTTGTCGGTGGAGTTTGCAGGTGCGCTGTATCCCTTGTACGAACCGGGCTTGGAGCTTTCGTATCTCGTGTTGGGGGTCTGCGAATCTGCAAAAGAGGTAATCGTTGTACTGAACGTAGAGGTGTTGTTTCCTCTGTTTTCCTCATTCAAGGAGCCTGTGGAGTTGATGGTGCATTCGCAATATACCGTCTTTCCTACGAGGTTGGAAGGGACAGTCCACTTGAAGTATACGAGGTTTGTCTTACCACTGGGGATGACCACGTTGCTCCAAGTATCGGTTGCGATGACCACCTTCTGCGAACCGCTGAAATAGTAGGCTGTGAAGGAAGCCGAGTTACCCATGTCGGGCGTGATGTCGTAATCACTGTCATTGCTTACCGTGAAGGACGAGATGACCGTTTCACCTGCACAGTAGTTTCCGGACATGGTCACATCGTCCACGGACATTTCGTAATCGAAATCACGCACGTTGATAGAGGTTGCTACGCTGTTGTTGCTATTGTTGGTTTCGCTACCTCTGTTCGACCAGTTGATTCGAGCTTCAATGGAGCGATAACCGGGCGTATCACCCACGTAGAGAGTGAACGTCAGATTGGCAACGCCATAGGCTGCGAAGTCAACGTACTGCGTGGACATGAGTCTGCCATCGTAGTAGAGCTGAACAGGGATATCCGAGTAAGGGTTCTTCTGATCCCAGCTATCGGTTCTGACTTTTACGGTAATCGTACCATAGCGATAGGGTTCGCTATCGGATACCGTGATATTGGAAATCGAGAACTCATAGTTGGCCTTTTCCCAAACTGCATACAGGGTTGCACCTGCGTTGGCTGTATAACTGCCACCTGCATTGTAGGTGGCACTTGTTGCCGTGGAGCTTGTCGACCATCCAAGGAAGTTATATCCACCTCTTGTGGGGACTGTCGAGGACAGCGTGAGGCTGACTCCGTAGGTCTTGGTCTGTGCGCTCGGTGCGCCTGAACCACCGTTGGCATTGTAGGATACCGTATAGGTTTCGGGATCGTACTGCCATACGGCATACAAGGTCGTATTCGCATTGCGAGTGAAGGAGCCACCTGCGCTGTAGGTTGCCGTAGTTGCCGTACTGCTCAAACTCCAACCGAGGAATCGATAATTCTGTCTTGTCGGCACGGTCGTGGGCAGATACATGGTCACGCTTTCGGTCTTGCTTACTGCGCTCGGAGCGCCACTGCCACCGTTGGCATTGAAGCTGATGGTATAGACCGCAGGGGGGATCTTCGACCATACTGCGTAGAGCGTTGCAGAGGAATTGGAGGTGTAGCTACCTCCGGCATAATAAGTCGGAGAGGTTGCTGTCGAACTCGTCGACCATCCAAGGAAGTTATATCCGGTTCTTGTGGGCGTAGTCGAAGAAAGAGTCAGTGTTACGTTCTGTGTCTTGGTCTGACTTGCAGGAGCGCCCGAACCACCGTTGGCATTGTACGATACGGTGTAGGTCGCAGGAGGATTTGCTTTCCAAACAGCATACAACGTGGTGTTGGCATTGGTTGTAAAACTACCACCTGCGCTGTAAGAGGGACTCGTTGCAGCACTACTGGTTGACCAGCCTTGGAAGGTGTAACCGCTTCTCGTAGGCTTGGTCGAGGAAAGCGTGAGCGTTACGCCGTAAGTCTTTGTCTGTGCGCCGGGTGCGCCTGTACCGCCATTGGCGTTGTACGATACCGTGTAAGTCGCAGGATCGTACTCCCATACTGCATACAAGGTGGTATTTGCATTGGTTGTGAAACTGCCACCTGCATAGTACGAAGGAGAGGA
>JAFWXS010000146.1 GCA_017517925.1 Bacteroidaceae bacterium
GCAGGTAGTTGTCTACCTCGGTCTTGATGAAGTCGCCCACAAACTTGTTGAGGCTGCGTCCACCGGGTTCCATGACGGTAGAGCCCAGCTTCACCTTGGTCTGGCTCTCAAACACCGGCTCCTCGACATTGATGGCGATGGCGCCCACGATACCGTTGCGGATATCGGTGAATTCGTGGTTTTTGTTATAAAACTCCTTGATGGTGCGGGCGATATGCTCCTTGAAGGCGCTCTGGTGGGTACCGCCCTGCGTGGTGTGCTGGCCGTTGACGAAGGAGTAGTACTCCTCGCCGTACTGGTCGGTATGGGTGAAGGCAATCTCAATGTCCTCGGTCTTGAGGTGTATGATGGGATAGAGCGATGTAGCCGTCATGTTGTCGGTGAGCAGGTCCACCAAGCCATTGCGCGAGAGGATGCGCTTGCCGTTGAACATGATGGTGAGGCCCGTGTTCAGGTAGGTGTAGTTGCGCAGCATGGTCTCGATGTAGGCCGAGCGGAACGAGTAGCCTACAAACAGGGCGTTGTCGGGCTCGAAGAGGATGCGTGTGCCCGTCTCCTCGGGGCCTGCATCTGTAGTAGTGTCGCTCACCATGTTGCCCTGCTCGAACACTACCGTGCGCACCTTGCCGTCGCGGTACGAGCTGGCCTCGAAGTGCGAGCTGAGGGCATTCACCGCCTTCACGCCCACACCGTTCAAGCCCACGCTCTTCTTGAAGGCTTTGCTGTCGTACTTACCGCCGGTGTTGAGCACGCTCACCGCCTCCATCAGCTTGCCCTGAGGGATGCCGCGGCCATAGTCGCGTACGCTCACGCGCTTGTGGTCGGTGATGTCGATTTCGATGCGCTTGCCTGCATGCATCTTAAACTCATCGATTGAGTTGTCGATGACCTCCTTGAGCAGTACATAGATACCGTCGTCGTTCTGCGAACCGTCGCCCAGCTTACCGATATACATACCGGGACGCTGGCGCACGTGTTCCATATCACTCAAGTGACGTATGTTGTCATCGGTATACGCCACCTGCTCCTCAATGGGCATATTCAGTTCGTCGCTCATAAGTGTGTTTTGGGTTTCATCGGGTAAAGGTACAACTTTTTATAAAAAAAACGAAGCAAAGGGAGAAAATAGTTCCCCCTTTCCATAGTTGTGTCATTCTGAATATGGTAAAGAATCCTTCACCCAAACCAACTGCGAAATCCTTTGCGTTACAGGATGACACGATGAGATAGCAGGAGAGAATTACTTCTTTCCGTTCATGATGACCTCCGCCGTATGAGGTGAGCGTAACAGTCGGCGGGCGATGCGCTGCACATCCTTCGGAGTCACCTTCTCCAAGGCCTTGTCGCCACGGAGCATGTCGTCAGAGCCGTAGCGCACCTGTTCGGTGAGTGCCTCCATCCAGTAGGCGTTGGTGCCGCGATAGTCGGCATGACGCTTCCTCAGGTACTCGCGGGCGCTGGTGAAGACCTCCGTTGAGGGTCCCTCTTCGGCCACCTGCGCGAGCAGGGCTATGGCCTGCTGCAGGAGCTTGTCGGCCTGCTCGGGATTGGTGTTGAAGTTGAACATCAAGGTGAGTTCATCGGCCGGCTGGCGCGAAATGCGCGAAGTGACCGAGATATTGTATGTGCCGCCCTCCTGCTCGCGCAGGGTCTCGGTGCAGAGCGTGTTCATCACCTCGCTCAGCACGGAGCAGGCGAAGCTGTTCGTCTGTGTATAGCGCATCTTGGCGAGGATGTTGTAGATGACCGTCGTGGCAGGCCCCGCCTCGGGAATCTGCACATGGGTCACATGCTTGCCGCGCTTCAGGGCGGGCAGCGTGGCGAGGTCGGCCTTCTCCCTCTGCTTGGGGCTTCCGGGCAGCGAGGCGATGTATTGGCAGACGAGCGGGCTGAGCTGCTCTGCGTCGATGCGCCCTACAAAGATGAAGGTGAAGTCGGCGGCATTGGCAAAGCGCTCCATGAAGAGGTCGCATGTGCGGTCATAGTCCACCCCGTCGGCGAGGTCCATCGTGGCCCTGCGGCTGCGGGGGTGGGGAGCATACATCGTCTCTCTCAGCGTATCGCTGAAGAGTGTCATGGGGCTGGCGATGCGTTGGCCCACCGTCTGGCGCATACGTTCTTGCCAATGGCTAAAGGCTGCCGTGTCCTTGCGCAGGGTGGTGAAGCGCAGGTGCAGCAGCTGCAACAGCTGCTCGGCATCGCTGGGGCGGCATGTGCCGGTGAAGGTCTCGGCGAGCGCGCCTACATTGGTCTTGTAGGTGGCACTGCTCCCCTGCATGGCACGGCCAAGCTCCTTCTTGGAAAGGTCGGCGAAGCCTCCCAGCGAGGGGACTGCATTGATGGCGTTGATGTTGTTATAGTCGGCATCGGGCATCAGCGAGGTACCGCCATGGCTGAAGGCCGTCAGCCGGATCTCTTCGCGCGAGTTGTCGGTAGGCTTCAGGATAACTCTCGCCCCATTGCTGAGGAGGAGTTCCTGCGTACCGTATGTCTTGTTTGTCTTCTTCTTGACGATGCTTCCGGGCTGGGGCTTCTGAGGCATCAGTTCCGGGATAGGTTCGGGTTGCGGTATCTCATAGGGTGTAGTAGGTTGTCCCCAAGCCTGGCTATAGGCCTGCATCACCTCCTCCTCGGTAGGCCATGCGTTGGCGGTGTTTTCTTGTCCTTGAAGCAGGATGGCGATACCTCCCCGGCTGTAGACGAACTGTTTGAAGCGTGCGTTGATGTCGTCCAAGGTCACATTGCCGAGCAGATGGCGGTACAGCCTGGCCTCCTCGGCATCGGAGAGTATAGGCTGGTGATGCAGAAAATGGTCGATGCAACGCTGGGCAAGCATCTCATTGGTGGGTCTGTAACCTCTGTTTCCCGATTCGAGTGCCGCCACCCAAGCCTGCATCTGCTGCAAGGCCCGTGCATACTCCTCAGTGGTGAAGCCGTGCTCCATCACACGCTTCAGCTGAAATATCAGCGCATTCATCGCCTTTTCCCAGTTGTCGCTATGGAAGGTGGCCTTGGCAGAGAAGGCCTTCTTGGTCAAGGCCAATGAATAGTCGCCATCAAAGAAAGACAAGTTGATGCCTTGAGGCGCATCGCCCAGTACCGAATGGTCGTGGATGCGTGCCGAAAGCATGGATATAATCATCGACTTGATGTACTCCTCCTTACGTCCTTGCAGAGTGAGGCGTACATCGGCGGGCACGGGGTCGTACTTGTAGCTTATGCGCAAGGTGCCCGAAGTGAGTTGGGGGTCGGTGCCGATGGCTACGATGGGTGCTGCATTGTCGGGCACGGTGTAGTATACACGCTCGGCAGCATCTTTCCGTAATGGAATGTCTTTCCAGAGTTCCCGTATCTGCTGCTCCACATAGTCGGCATCCACATCACCCGCCACGATGATGGCCTGCAAGTCGGGGCGATACCACTTGTGATAGTAGTCACGCAGAGCCTGGTGGGGAAAGTTGTCCACCACCTCCATCAGTCCGATAGGCATACGGTAGGCATAGCGATTACCGTCGGGGAAGAGTTTGGGGAGTGTCTGGTCGTAGATACGGTCGCGCACTCCCGTCTTGGTGCGCCACTCCTCGTGTATCACCTTGCGCTCGGCATCTATCTCCTTGGCATCGAGGGTGATATGGTTGCCCCAGTCGTGCAGTATCAGCAGGCACGAGTCTACCAACCCCGTGCGTAGGGTAGGCACGTTGGAGATGCTGTATACCGTCTGGTCAAAAGCCGTGTAGGCATTGATGTCCACTCCGAAGCGCACACCGTTGCTCTCCAAGTAGTTGATCAACGCTTTACCGGGGAAGTGCTTGGTGCCATTGAAGGCCATGTGCTCCAGAAAATGCGCCAAGCCACGCTGGTTCTCCTCTTCGAGGATGGAGCCTACGCGCTGTACGATGTAGAACTCGGCCTTCCCTACATTCTTATTGGGAGAGATATAATAGGTCAACCCATTATCCAATTTGCCGTAACGCACGGCAGGGTCCATAGGAAGCGACTGGGCACTTGCAACGATGCCTGCAAGTGCCAAAAGGAGCGTGGCAAGCTGGCGCATGGGGACAGTTGTTTGTTATTTCTTCTTATAAATCATCTTTACGGGCTGGTAGCATACGTTGTCGTACTGTTCAAGGACAGTGCCGTTATCAGTATCAATAACCCATACGCTGCCATTAAGTTCTGTTTGCTCAGGGTCGTAGAAGGCTACATACGTCTTTTTATGGTCGCTACTGAGAACCATGGATGTGATAATTGCTGTCTCACTATTACCCACAGAGCACAACTCTTGCGCAGCTGTAATCATATCAGAAGATGAGGCATAGTTCCAACGACGAATCTTGTTGGCATCCGCAAAGAGCAACGAAGAATAGGTTCGATTGGCTATGCATGGAGTGGCTTCGGTGAGCGATAATTGGCCGAACCCACACATCTGAGGCCCTCCTCCATCGACGAGTTTTGTCTCTCCATCAACCATTTCCCAGAAATCTACAGATATGAGTGTTTTCTGATACATTCCGGACGAATTCTTTGTGATAACCAGTGCTTTGGGAGTAGTCAATACATCATTAGTCTGTTCAATAAGCACCATTTTACAGATGTCAAAGCCATCGAAAAGATTTCTTGATGGTTGGGCTACAATCGAGTCTCTGTTTGTATGATATTCCTTTGCACAGTAATAAGGAGGGTATCCATGATATATAAGGCATAGGGCATTCAGTTCCTTGTCCCAACAGAGAAAATCATAGTAACCACCGCTCTTTGTATAGATGATTGCTGTTTGTGCATAGGTATAGGGGAGCTTGATAGCTTCAGAGAGTGCTCCTTCTGTGGTAGAGAACTCATAGGTATGTCCACCCTCGCACAGTATTGGATAGGATCTTCCGGGTGAAGTGATAGCCGGTATGCCCAAGAATGTGGGCTTGAAATCTTTGAATCCGGGTTCTGTTACCAAGTTCTCTAACAGGAAAGTCTTCTCGTTGAGGCAGTAAATGGTAGCAGGTGATGTTTCGTCACCACTTCCTTGACAGGCAATGATAAGCTGACCACCGCTTTGTACCATGTCCACGGGATTGTCTACAAAAGACTGGTTGTTGCTTGCAAAGAATTGGTCACCTTGCATGAAACCTGTAGGTGCACTACCATCAGGCGGTGTCATCATGAACGAGAGCATCGCCTTACCATCTGCATCTTTGCTGATGACGGTAAGTCCCTCTTCATAGGGAGTGTTGACATGTACAATGAATGGGTAGAATGATTTACCATCTTCGTTTTCCACAATGAGGCGACAATGATAACTGCCTAACGTTTCCCCCTTATAAATAAACACCTTTTCGTGGGAATAGGTTTTCAAATCTATCTCCCAGGTGTAGGTGAGTTCTTTTTCTTGGTTTGTTTGCGATACGATGGGAGTTATTTGTAAAGTCTCATTCTGATACATGTTGTGAACCTTACCGACAGAGGCACTATCAATTAGGATTTCCGACAGTACTCCTGTCCCCAATGTCGTGTCATCCTTAAAACACGATGTCAGTGTGGCAATGAGGATGAGTACAAACAAATTTCGTAGTTTTATAGTCTTATTCATAATCTTCCTGATTTATGCGTTGGGATAAGGATTAGGAAAATCCGCTGCTCCGGAATCATCGAAGGGGAAATCGGGATACATGGAACGTATCATATTCTTGTTGGCAGGGTCATTGAAGTGGTCATACATCGGTTTGTAGATGTACCGTTTGAAAATTGTCTCGTATTGCATCGGATTACCTTCAGGGATATGCTCCAGATTCTCCCCATAGAGTATAACCATCTTTTCGTATGTCAGAGGATGTACATCCTTAATGGCATGGAAATATTCCACCATCTTGATAAGTTTATAGGGATGCCATACACCTAAGAATTTTTTCAACCATACCTTCTCACCAGCACTGTTGAGCCATTCGGGTTGTTCTACGGCATTGTCAAACCTTACTTGATGATTTTGTCTGAGTGAATCAAGCGTAGGGGTGAAATATTCGTTGGGTAATAAGCGGAGATATACTTTATATCGCTCATATCCGTCAATGGAATTACCCTCAAGATTATCTCTCAAGATACGTATTCCTATGTAACCCGTAATGGAGTCGGCAGGAATAACAGCCTTGTCCACTACATAATGCACTCCGTCGGTGGTAGCAGCCTGTTCCACCAACTCATACTTGATGTCGCGTTCCTCTGCTACAGGAGCACCCATTATCTGTACTGGTATCTTCAACAGATGCTCTCTTACCTCTACCGGAGTAACACTGAACGAGTAGTTAGTAGAGTCTGTAGTGAAGTAGATTCCCGTAAAGGTAGAATCAAACTTTAAATAATGCTCCTCTATGCAAGATGACAGACTTGACACGAGCAAAACCAACCATAATTTATTTATATGCTTCTTCATATCCTAAAATCTGTTTTCGTATTCACTGTCAGGGATGGGAATCACGTAGAGAGCATTGCTCGCAGGGATTGTCTTTTCCGTGTTTCTCGCATCGTCCCATGCGCTGATTGGCCGATTCTGTCGTTTTAAGTTGAAGAACGTTTGTCCCTCTCCGATGTATTCTTTGAATCGCTCCAGATTGATAAGTTCTTGCGTTACCGTTTCAGCAGGTTTACGTGTTGCCAACGAAGTCAGTCCACGCGATTCCAATACGCGGTCAAAATACCATGTGGCACTATCCATCTTAGTGTCGAGCAAAGCCTCAGCCATGATGTAATACATTTCAGGCATGCGAATGAGGTTGATGCCCAATATCAACTCCTTTGGACGCTTGTCCGGCTGTCCATTCAGTTCATAGTACTCGGTCAACTTGCATAGACGGTCAGTAGGTGTACTTCCTCTGTCAATGGTCGTGAAATAGACATCCGTGTTCAACCGATAATCATCACCAACTTTCTCTCTATCGTAGATCGTCTTAATGTCGCCACGAGGATTCAAAGAGGTGCGATCGACCGTTTGCTGTAGCATAGTGCTTACCGTATTGTACCATTCGGCATAATAGATACCAAACAAAGTCTCTTTCGCAGAAAGTACGCCAGCCACATCGTGAGGAATATCCGTTTTCTGGTTCAACTTGTATGGACTCTTTTCTATGACCATCCGGGCATACTCGGCTGCCTTGGTATTATTGCCCATAGTGAGGTATACACGAGCAAGCAGAGCTTGTACCGCATAGAGATTACAATGTATCTGACGATCGGTCATAAAATAACTATCCTCGTGGTAATCCTCTTCATTAGCCAATAACTGCTCTGCCTCGTGTAGGTCGGCAAGGATATGATCATAGTTCTTCTGAAGGCTTTCAAATTCGGGTGTTTTTAACGAAAACTCTGTTGCGTATGGAATACCTTCAGCCTGGGGATTCTGTGTATACTGTTCGGCAAAGAGACGTACGAGGTCAAAGTGCATGAATGCACGCAGGCCGAGTGCCTCACCACGATAAATGGTGTACGGGAACTCCTCGGCCTCGGCTACAAGCGGTGCAGCAAGTATGCTGTTGACATTGGAAATGTTCTTGTACATGGCAGTCCAAATACCATCAAATACGCTCTTGACGTTTGTATTGCTATATTCATATTCCGTTAAGGCTGTGACGGTAGGATTGTTCATGCACGAGAAGGTCTGTGCCAATATCTCTACTGTATGGAATGATAGCTCTTGCCCGTAAAGTGACGTATTGCGTAATTGGGAATAAATACCATACATGGCATCCTCGATGCCCTCGGCTGTCGAGAGCAGTTCACTCTGTTTGATCTGCCCTTCAGGAGTGATGTTCAGGAAGTCCTCGCAAGCAGTAAGCAGTGTAGTGCATACGAAGAGGGCTATTATTGATTTGAATGTCTTCATTGTCTTATCTATATAATATAGGTTTAGAATGTGGCACTAAAGTTCATTTCGAATCCCTGACTGTAGAGGTAGTCGGTGCCTCGTTCAATCTTTACGCTGGACAGACGCAAGATATCA
This sequence comes from Bacteroidaceae bacterium, assembly GCA_017517925.1. Taxonomy (GTDB): domain Bacteria; phylum Bacteroidota; class Bacteroidia; order Bacteroidales; family Bacteroidaceae; genus UBA1189. Next base: position 7,982 of record JAFWXS010000146.1, read on the forward strand.
GTAAAGTTGATACCTACACGCATGTTTCTTACGTGTAATGGTTTGCACACACTTTCAGGGAACTGATAGCTGAGGTTCAGAGTTCCTAACGTGAACGTATTCTCCAACTCGGCAAAGCGGTCGGTCTGCTCAGGACGGCTGCTGTCGGCAATGTTTTTGTAGAGTGCCACATCACCGGGCTGCTTCCAACGGTCATCAAATACACGTTGGTCTGCATTGTAATTGGGGTCCGAGCCTTCGACTTTGCTGACACGGGTTGTGTTGTATATCCATGCCCCCAAGCGACAGTTGACAAAGGCATAGAGACTAAATCCTTTCCAATAGATACTTGTGCTGAAGTTCCCATTATATATAGGTTCTGTATCGCCAATGAGCACACGGTCGGCAGGGTCATATTTGAAGGTCAGCGTACCATCGCGCTTGATGTATATTTCCCTACCTGTGGCTGGGTCGATACCTGCCGAACGCACGAGCTTGAGTGCCGTTACACTCTCGCCCTCGGCATATTGGGGAAGCGGAGTGAGGCTTGTTGAAGCCATCTCTTGATTTTCCTTATTGATTTCCTCCAATGCCTTGTTTATCTTGGTTATTTGATTGCGATTCATTGCACCCATAGCTCCCAATTTCCATGAGAAGTTGTTGTTGCGGATAATATATCCATCGAGTTGTAGCTCCAATCCCTTGTTTTGCATTTCACCTAAGTTCGCAGTAGCTGTGGTGACACCCGTAGAAGGAGCTTTGGATTGGTCGAGCAAGAGGTCGGTTGTGTTGCGAAGATAGGCATCCACCACGAGGTTCAGGCGGTTGCCGAACATGCTGAAGTCAAGTCCCACGTTGTAGGTCATCGTGCGTTCCCAGCAGAGGTCAACATTACCGATAGTGAGCGGTATAGCTCCGATTCCATATTTGTACTCATATTCGTTACTATACTGGTACATGGTCATAGCCTGGAAGGGACTGAAGCTGACCTTACCCGTGTATCCCGCACTTCCGCGCAGTTTGAAAAGGTCGAAATGTCTCTTTATATCCTTCATGAAGGGTTCATTGAGTACATTCCATCCAAGACCACCCGACCAGAAGTGTCCGTAGCGGTTGTTTTCACCGAATTGCGATGACCCCGTAACTCGCCATGTGCCGTCGGCAAAATAGCGGTTACGCCACGAAAGGTTACCAGTAACGAAGGCTCCTACATCGGCCGACTCAGCGAGGTTGCCGTAAGGTTTGTCATTGGGATACCCTGCTGCATTGCCGATGTATGAGTTCTTGTCGTTGAAGAAACCGATGGCTTGCATTGTCTTGCTACTCATCTTCGAGTGGTTGATTTCCCATCCGGCATTGGCACTGATAAGCGATTCGTCGGAGAATACTTTGTTGAATGTACCTACGATGTTGCCATTATAACTGGTTCCGTCGCTATTTACTTGTGTGCTCGACCCCTTCTTTGTGAGGTCTGTCTCATTTTTGTATGTGCGCGACTTGGGCGAAACGAATATATCGCTCCATCCCATTTCACTGGTAATATTGAAGTGACCGGCTATGCGGAACATATTGTTGATGTCCCAACGGAAATCTGTGATATTGGTGAAAGTGTTCGTGCCATTACGGCTATAACTGCCCAGACTGGCTTCGTAGAGCGGATTGTTGAGTTCCCATGCAAGGTCGATGTTGGGCGTACCGTCATCGTTGTACATACGTTCGTAGGGGTTCATTTGTACATACTCAGCAAAGGAACCATAAGGAGTATTTTGTGCCGAAATCTCAGCGTAGGTTGTTCGGTTTGATATCTGTATAGAGTTGCTGACGAAATAGTCGAGTTTGAATCCCAAGTTATAACGCTTACGATAATCCTCTTTCATTACGCCTTTGGTGTCGGCAAAGCGACCTGTAAGCTCGTAGCGTAGGTTTTGCGAACCACCATAGATGCGTAGTGAATGGTCATGGCTGAACGAGGTGCGGGCAGGTTGGGCAAGCCAGTCACTGTTTTGTCCGGCCATTACGGCCTTATAGCGCTGGTTGTACAGTTCATCGAGTTTGTATTGCTCTTCAATGTTTCCTATGGCATCGTATAGCCCAGCCATCTGTTCATACAGTAACTTCTCTTTGGCGTTCAGCACATCATAGTCGCTGAGGATAGGCGTCTGCAGATTGCCTGTAAAGTTATACTGCACACGCAGAGTACTTTCAGCCAAAGGCTTGCGCGTGATGACAATGACACCGTTTGCAGCCTTCGAACCATACAATGCAGTAGCCGATGCATCTTTCAGTACGGTTATTCTCTACTTCGTTGATGTCGAGGTCATAAAGGTCCTGCATAGTGATTTCCGTACCGTCGAGAATGATGGTAGGCTGGTTAACGCTCTGCCCCTCATTATTGAATGAGGTGGTTCCACGCAGTATCAGTTCGGGGACATGGTTCGGGTTAGAACCTTGCGAACTGTTCTGCACCATTGACATACCTGGTGTCAGGGCTGCAATGGCCGTCACAATGTTTACTCCACTTACCTGTTTCAGTTCAAGACCGCTCATCGAGGTTACGGCACCGGTAAAGCTTTTTTTATTCTTGTTGAAGAAGCCGGTCACCACTACGTCGCTGAGGGCGTTCGACTCTTCTTGCATTCTGATATGCACATTTTGCATCTTGTCGCGTCCCGACTTCAACACTACAGTTTGGTATCCGATGTAAGAGATGTGTATCTCGTAATCACCAGTGGGTGTGGGCATCGTGAAATGTCCGTCAATGTCTGTGATGACACCGCTCTCTACTCTGCCGTCACGTACGACTGACACAGTGACACCGATGAGTGGCTCTCCTGTCTTGTTCTCAGTAACGATACCTGACACGACCGTGTCGCTGTTCCCCGCCCCATTAGCGAGAACCGGGGTTGTGAGCAGCAACATCAGCAATAGGCTGCATAATTTGCCGACAAAGGTTGTTGTACGATTCGTTTTATTCATTTATGCTTCATTAGGATCTTATAATACACAATACTTCACATTACAAATCGGTTGCAAAAATAATAAAAAAAGTGCTCCCTACAAATGTGTGGGAGCACTTTAGTATAAATAAACTTATTTTGTCCTAATATTACTAACGTACGATGACTTTTTTTGTTGTTCCGTCGCTATATTTGATGATATTCAGGCCCCTTTGCATACCGTCGGTCGGTGTGCCGTTGATGTTGTATATGCCCACGACCGTCTGCCCGGACGATTCGGGCGTGATGGCGGTATCTACGTGTGAGGGTGGCATGATGCCTATCACCATGGATTGGTTGTTGCAATAGTCGTTTTCGCCCGTGAGCAGGTCGATGTCGTAGTAGCCGTTGTCCGTACCGCGCCAGCCCCAGTTGATGTGTACCTTGCCCTCAGTATCATAGCCATCAAGGACAAAGGCGTGCCCACCGTTTAAGGGGCTGTTGCCGGCATAGAAGATGGGGCGACCGTTCGACAGCTCGTTGAAGATGAGTGCCATCCACTCCTCCTTGTCGTAGTCGCTGCGTGAGAGGTAGCGGATCTCGTCCTCCGCATAGCGGAAGTTCTCCACCAGGTCGCGGGGGATATTGCCATAGGCAAAGGCCGAGCTGCCGGAAAGCGCATAGATAGTACCTACCGATACCCCAGCATGGAAGAGTAGGGTGGCCACAGCATCGGCCTCCTCGTCGGTGTAGGACTTGTAGCTGCCGAAGCGGACATAGCTGTCTCTCATCAGCTCCCAGTGGTATTGCGTGTTCTCAAAATCTGCCGAGATGACCTCTGACAAGCCGAATGGTTGGTACGACTTGCTGCCCTTGCCCGTCTCCGGGTAGTTGTAGTACTTCATAATCTGTCCCAAGGCGAGTGCCACACAACCTACAGGACAGTTCTCCTGCTCGCCTGAGGAGTTTGCTCTTGTAGGACAATATTGGTTGTATGGAGCATTCTGTCCCCATGTTGTTTTCAGTAGGGGCTGTACACTGGGCTTGTATTCTGGCCCCGGTGCGACAAGTTGTGCTGCTGCACCAGCCCATATGGTGAACAACGCGACGAATGCGGTAATCGTTCTTTTTAGCATATATGTTCTGAGTTCTATTGCAGATAAGACTTGGGTATTCTGAGTGAAATTCCCCAAATAAAAGGCTCTTGTCGCCTTCTATTTGGGGAAAGTCTTTATTACTTATTACTATTAGCGGATTACCTTTACGGCCTTTCCGTCGGCTGTCTTCACGATGTAAAGACCCTTAGCCATGGTCGAAACAGACGCATTGCGCACGATAAGTTTTCCGTCTACAGAGTAGATGTCGCCTGTCAACTCTTCAGCAGCCTCCACATTGTCGATACCTGTATCAACAGACTTCACCGTTACGGCTACAGTCTTGAAGATGTTAGCACCAGTGAACTTGGGAAGCGCCTCGGTTGTCATAGTGCAGTATACCTTCTGTGTCTGTTCCTTGAGGAAGGTGAACTTGCCAGCCTCCTCAGTATAGTCGGTACCGGCTACAAGGGCTGTACCATCCTCTGCATACCATGTATAAACGGTAGGCTGTGCCTCAGCAGCGAAACCTACGAGGTTGTTCTGCGATGAGAGGTCGATAGTCTTTTCAATGTCCTCAATCTCCATATCCTGCTGGGGGACGTAGTTGAGATTTGTTACATTGGCTGTTGCAGGAATGGTAGCAAGCGTGAACTTGTTATTCTTGATATTAGCAGTTTTTACCTTTGCAGGGAACTTAATCTCTGTCAAGTTATTGTCATTAGCGTGAAGAGTTCCGTTCTCGAGACCAGTAGCTTCGCTGAGGTCAAGAGTCTCAAGAAGGTTATTGTTTACATTGATAAATGCTTTTGCTGTTGTGATTGCACCAACATTCAATGAGGTCAATCCGCAGTTCAGTGCATAGAGGCTCTTCAAAGCAGTCATACCTGACACATCCGCTGTGCTGAGAGAAGCGTTGTCTGACAAATAAAGCGTAGAAACTTCGGTCAGTCCACTTCCATCAAAACTTGCCAGCTTATTGTTCGCCAACTGTATGTAGGTCAAAGAAGCAGGTAGTTTTACCTCTGTCAAGCTATTGTTGTTCAAGTAAAGTTTGCTGAGTTTGCTGAGCATGCTTGCATCAAAGGTTGTCAACTTATTACCATTGGCATACAATTCGGTAAGTTCTGTAGCCTTGCTTACATCAAGTGCAGTGATACCAGGTCCATCTACCTTTGATACGCAGTCGAAGTAGCAGATGCCGCCAGTAGCGTAGATCTTGATTTCACCGGTTCCGGTTCCCTTGGGAGTACCTGTAACGGCAGTTGTAGGAACGTCCCAACCATCATAAATACCAGAGAGTGTTGCACCTTCTACGATAGTGCCGTCACCCCAGTCGATGCTGATCTTGTTCTCGCCTTCGATGGCGCTACCAAATTCGAAGGTGCGCTCAGCGCCCTCTACAACCTCTGCGGTGAGGGTGATGACGGGCTCAGAATGATAGTACGCGGCAAGTGTGTGGCCTTGGTTGTTAGCCTCGTCATAGGTCATAAGGCTGATACAGAAGTCGCTGATAGTGATGGTGCCATCTTCATTGTGAGTCAGTGTGAGAGCAGAACTACCCAGGGCCTTGTCCTTCAAGCAGAGGTAACTTTGACCAGCAACAATAGACTGCAAGTACCTATTACCAGCGCTTATCACGGCCTTATTGGGGTCTTCAGCTGAAACGCTGAAACCGATACCGCCATTGTTGAGAGCTGTAACGTCATTGCCGAGGAACTTTGTAACCAAGTAGATACCCCATTCCTCCATGTACTGTACTTCCACTTCAAACTCTGATGGGAAAGTATAATCTTTGTTGCATACGGTCACGTAAGGAACCTTTACAGTGAAAGTGGTTGCCCAAGAAAATTCTTCTACAGCCTCCTTCTCCGCAGTTACTTCTTGATAGAGTGCTGCGAAAGCGTGCTGCGGTGCCCAATTATTGGCTTCGTCATAGGTCAGATGGCTTACACTGAAGTTGCTGATTTCGTAAGTGCCATCCTCTTTGAGAGTCAATGTAAGAGGAGAGTCTTTAAGGTTCTGATCCTTCAGGCAGAGATAGCTTTCACCGGCAACGATGGTCTGCAAGTACTTGCCAGTAGCAATCTCGGCTTTGTTGGGGTCGTCAGCAGAGGGTGTCAGACGGATACCTCCGTAGTTGAGAGCTGTCACGTCATTTCCCATAAACTCAGTGATGAGGTACATGTCGGCATCCTCATTATATACAACCTTTACGTCAAACTCAGTGGGATAATCATAGTCTTTTATTGCTACCATCGCAAGAGTGCCTTTCACCTTATAGGTACCATCCCAAGTGGTAGCTACCTCTTCGGCACCTTGTCGCTTGGCCAAGCCGTTCATGTAGTACTGCAAAGCACCACCTTTCACCTCAGGGCTGATAGAGTCTTGGCGAACATACATCATAGAGAGTGCGAGAGAGTTCTCGCTTACCATATTGAACTCTACGTTACCTTTGTAGCGACCACCATACGGATCCCACAAGCTGATTCTGTTCGTGGCATCGAAGAAGATGCTGTCGTAGGGGATAGTCAACTTGACACCATCGAATGAAGCTGTCAATGCAAGCGGAGCAAAATCACCCAAAGCAAGGCTGACATCATAAGTGCTATTGCTCTCATTAGTAGCAGTAAGGGTCATGTCCCACTCAAGAGGAAGAGTAGAGCCTTCCATGGTGTCGTAAGCACCCTTACCTGCCGTATAGTGCCAATCACCGCTGAGGTCGGTTACCTCAATCACTTCACCCTCCAGCAAAGTCAATTTGGCGTTGGTGAACTTAGCCACGATTGCATCAACTTTCTGAGAAGCATCCTTGGTTACCAATGAGAAGTCAGGCAATGTGAAATTCTTTGTTATAGGGTCAAAGGCAAAGTTAAGATCTCCATACTGGGTGCTGTCTCCTGTGAAAATGTTCATTTCACCTTTGATGTCACTCATATACAACCCCTCAGCTCCTAATCCTGTGTTGGGACTGGAGATAAAGATGGCTTTGTCTTGTTTTTCGTTAATACTATTGATTACGATTCGGCCACTCAACCCAGCAAAGCCATAGATGACGCCATCATAGATGTTGTATTGATCCTTGCCGATAGTTACCTCGCAGTCTCCGGAGAATTTTCCAGTATAGCTGTTGTCGAGGGTTTCAACGTCAGCAGTAAACTTGTATTTACCAAACAAGTCGGCTACTGAAGCCACCTGTGCCGTAGCAGGTATTGCCAAGAACAGCATCAGGGCAGCAAACAAAGTAGAAAAGTAGTTTTTCTTCATACCTTAAATGTTTAATATTAATAATGAATTTAGTTTAAAAAATGTCTTTTCCCTTCAAACGAGGGGGCAAATGTAAGTAAAATTTTTGAAAACAAAGCGTTTTGACAAGTAAAAATGTCAAAAAAGCAGAAACGGGGCTTTGCGCGGAGCCGTTGCGGCAATTACGCGGAGCCAAGGCGATAATTTCGCGGAGCAACTGCGATAAACTTCTGGAGCAACTGTAATAATTCCACGCCGCCGAGGTGAGACGGACGAGCGTTACAGGCGTTACAAAGCGTTACAAGCGTTACAAAAAATGGATACTCCTCCGTCTTTTTCATGTGTACCATCCGTCTGTCTTAGAAATTTATATATATAATATTTAAATATTATATATATAAATTTTTTAAGCCATACTTTTCTCTGTATTTTTCCCGTTTTTTCCCGGGGTGTGTGTATTTTTTTGTAACGCTTGTAACGCTTTGTAACGCCTCGCCTATTTCAGTCCTTCGAGCAATTCTACCAAGCCAGGGCCTTGGCTGGGGCGAGGAGCTCCGTGCATGTAGAGTTTGCCGTCGGGATCATAGATGGCGAAAAAGGGGATGCCCTTGACGTTGAGTGCCTTGCCGAGGGTGTTTCCGGGGTTCCACAGCTGGTTGCCGTGCATGTGCTTCTCGTCCATCTTCTTTATCCAGGGCTCCTGTGTAGCATCAATAGAGATGGAGAGGAAGGTGACGTTCTTGTTCTTCAGTGTTTTCTCAAGCTGCTGCAACACGGGTACTTCGCGCAGACAGGGCACGCACCAGCTGGCCCAGAGGTCGATATATACGTATTTACCACGGAAGGTACTGAAATCTACCACGTTGCCATGGCGGTCCTGCAGCACGATGCCATCGGGGAAGGGTTGTCCGGGTACGGTAGCCCGGTGCTTGGCAAAGTTGACGGCATGTTGCGGGTCGAGTCCGTATTGCTCGGTAGCCTTTTCAAGGCGCTCCAGGCCTTTTTCAAAGTCTACGCTGTAGTTGTAGCGGGTCACGTATCGGCCGGCGATATTGTCTTTCACCTTCTTCAGCAGAATGGTGTCGGTATAGTGCTGCTCGACGTAGAGGAGGGCGCTGTCGAGGTTGTTCTTGTTGGGTATGGCGGCATATACGATATGGGGAGTGTTAGGGAAGAGGGCCGCAAGGGGAGAGTCGAGTATGGTGTGCGGATCGGGCAGCAGTTCGGCACGGCTGAAGGGGATTTCTTCGGCAGGCATGCCCACGATGCGTTGCAGTGAGCCATAACCGTCATAAGCGTTGATATAGGCCCATATCTTCATATACTCCTTCACTGGCTTTGAGCAGCGGTATGCCTTGATGATCGAGTCGGCCTGAGTGATGAACGCCTCCAGAATGGGGCGTGCAGCTTCGGCCTGCCCCTTCTGCAATGTCCACAGCGCGCGGCTGTTCTTGGCATAGGCTGTGGTGTAGGCTGCCAGTGCCTGATTGTCCTTACTGCCGTCGAGGCTCAGTGTGCCACGCTCGCCAAAGGTGAGGTGCGAGGCCTCCTCGCTCTGCGTCACGGGGATATAGTGGGGTACGATAGACTGAGAGTGGCCCTTGATGGATACTATGTTGTAGAATCCGGTTGTGCTCGTAGCAACGGTTGCGCTGTAGGTGCCGTTTGCCGGGGTCATCTCAGTAGCGCCTTCATTGTTGCCCATAGGCACGAGGGTCATCTTGCGGTCGGCATAGTCGTCGGTGGTGACGGTAACGCTCTGTGTCTCTTGTCGCTGAGGGGTGCAGCATACTAAGCCGAAGGCCAATATGAGAAGGAGTGTCTTCTTCATTTCTTTCAGTTTTTGGTTTGTTTGTGTGCAAAAGTAAGGTTTTTAAGGTGAACAGCCAACTCGTGAGGCCAAAAAAGGGAGGTAAAACGTGAATAAAACCTAATAAATTTGTCATTACGCGCGCCTTGCACTAATTTTGCAGTTTTGTTTAGGGAAACAATTCATTGCAATGAAACGATATAGATTAGTAAACAACCTCATGGGTTGGTTGGTTTTTGCCGTAGCGGCGGTGGTCTACTGCCTGACCATCGAGTCATCGGCAAGCTTTTGGGATTGTCCCGAGTTTATCACCACGGGCTATAAGCTCGAAGTGGGTCACCCGCCCGGTGCGCCCTTCTTCATGCTCACGGCCAACCTGTTCTCACAGTTGGCGAGCGACCCCTCACAGGTGGCCTATATGGTGAACGTGATGTCGGCACTGCTCAGTGCAGGCTGTATACTCTTCCTCTTCTGGAGCATCACCCACCTCACGCGCCGCCTCATCTGTGGCAACAGCACCACCATCAAGACGGGGCAGATGATTACCATCATCGGTGCAGGTCTTGTGGGTGCGCTGGCCTATACGTTCAGCGACACCTTCTGGTACAGTGCCGTGGAGGGTGAGGTATATGCCTACAGCTCGTTCTTCACCGCCGTGGTGTTCTGGTTTATCCTCAAGTGGGAGGAGGAGGCCGGCAGCGTGCATAGCGACCGCTGGCTTATCCTCATCGCCTACATGATGGGCCTCTCGGTGGGCGTGCACCTCCTGAACCTGCTCTGCATCCCTGCCATCGTGCTTATCTTCTACTATAAGAAGCGCCCCGATGCCGGATGGAAGGGCTCGCTCATGGCACTCGTCGTGTCGGCTATCCTCGTGGCAGCCATCCTGTATGGCATCGTTCCGGGCATCGTGAAGGTGGGCGGATGGTTCGAACTGCTGTTTGTCAACGGTCTTTCCATGCCGTTCAATACGGGCCTTATCCTATATATAATAGTATTGGTCGGTGCGCTCGTATGGAGCATCTGGGAGACCTATGCCGCCAAATCAAAGACCCGCACCAATATTGCCTTCATCGCGGTAATAGCCCTCACGGGCCTGCCCTTCTATGGCTATGGCATCAAGTGCGTAGTGCTCGGCCTTATCGTGCTGGGTGCATTGGCTGCCTACCTCTTCAACCTCGACAAGGTGAAGGAGCAGTGGCGCATCAGTGCCCGTGTGATGAGCACCACGCTCGTGTCTATCCTGATGATTGTCATCGGCTACTCGTCGTATGCCGTCATCGTGGTGCGCTCGGCTGCCAACACGCCGATGGACCAGAACTCACCCGAGGACATCTTCACCCTCGGCAGCTACCTCAACCGTGAGCAGTATGGCGACACACCGCTCTTCTATGGCGGCTCCTACGCCTCGAAGATTGCCCGCAAGGTAGAGGGGCAATACCTGGTACCTATAGCCAAGGAGACAGGCAAGGTGTATATCCCCAAGGAGAAGGCATCGCCCGATGAAAAGGACAGATACTTCGTGGTGCGCACCAAGCTGGATTATGCCATGGAGCCCTCGATGCTCTTCCCCCGTATGCACAGTGCCGACCATGCCAACTGGTCGAACGGTGCCGGTGGGACAATCAACCTCTACGACAGCTGGGCAGGCCGCAACGGCATCAAGGGGCGTGAGGCCACCATCAACGTGGGCGGACAAAAACAGAAAGTCAAGGTACCCACCCAGTGGGATAACATCAAGTTCTTCATCAACTATCAGGTGAACTTCATGTACTGGCGCTACTTCATGTGGAACTTCGTAGGCCGCCAGAACGACATCCAAGGCCACGGCGAGATGGAGCACGGCAACTGGATTACCGGCATCAACTTCATCGACAAGCACCTCGTGGGCGACCAGACACTGCTGCCCTCCGAGTTACGCGACAACAAGGGCCGTAACGTATTCTATGGCCTTCCCCTGATACTCGGCCTCATCGGCCTCTTCTGGCAGGCAAACCGCGGCAAGCGCGGCGCACGTCAGTTCTGGGTGGTGTTCATGCTCTTCTTCATGACGGGCTTGGCCATCGTGCTCTACCTCAACCAGACGCCCATGCAGCCCCGTGAACGTGACTACGCTTACGCCGCCTCGTTCTATGCCTTTGCCATCTGGATTGGTATGGGTGTGGCCGGTATAGCACAGTGGTTGCAGAAGCTCACCAGGAACCAGACTATGGCCGCAGCCATCGCCACCTTGGTGTGTGTGCTCGTGCCCCTGCAGATGGCCAGCCAGACGTGGGACGACCACGACCGCAGCGACCGCTACATGGCCCGCGACTTCGGTCAGAACTACCTCAACACGCTTCCCGAGAAGGGCAATCCCATCATCTTCACCAACGGTGACAACGACACCTTCCCCCTCTGGTACAACCAGGAGGTAGAGGGAGTGCGCACCGACACTCGCGTATGTAACCTCTCATACCTGCAGACCGACTGGTACATCGACCAGATGCGCCGCCCTGCCTACGACTCGCCCTCGGTACCCATCCAGTGGGAGCGACTTGACTACGTAGAGGGTACCAACGACTTCATCGAGATACATCCCGAGGCAAAGACTGCCGTGCTCGACATCTACAAGAAGCAACCCGTGGCTGCCCGTCAGAAGTTTGGCGACGAACCTTTCGAGCTGCGCAACATCCTCGACCATTGGGTGAAGAGCAAGGATGACAACCTGCACTACATACCTACCGATACGGTGTACATCACGCTTGACAAGGCAGCCATACTGCGTTCGGGCATGTATATCCCTGAGCAGTACCGTGGAGCTACCGATGAGGAAACGATGAGCAAGATGCCCGACCGCATGGTCATCTCGCTCAAAGGCAAGAGCATGCTCACCAAGAACCACATCATGCTGCTCGAGATGCTGGCAAGCACCAACTGGGAGCGTCCGCTCTACATGTCGACTACTGTAGGTGCCGACAACCACGTGGGTCTCGACCCCTTCTTCATCCAGGAGGGACTGGCCTACCGCATCACCCCATTCAACTTCCGTGAACTGGGCCTTGCAAAGAACGGCTATGCCGTAGACAGCGAGAAGATGTATGACAACCTGATGAACCGCTTCAAGTTCGGTGGCATGAAGAATCCCGGTATCTACATCGACGAGACCATCACCCGTATGGGCTACACTCACCGCCGTCTCTACACCATGCTGGCCAACCAGCTCATCCGTGAAGGCAAGAAAGACAAGGCACTTGCCGTACTCAACAAGTGCGATGAGGAGTTCCCCGCCTCTATCCTGCCCCATAACTACTGGCAGAGCCAGTCGCACCTCATCGGTCAGGCCTACCTCACCTTGGGCGAAACAGAGAAAGGTATGGAGATCCTTTCACAGGTGGCCGACAATGACATCGAGTACATCACCTGGTATCTCAGCCTTGACGATGCTCATTTCAACAACTCATTTGGTGAAGTACGCAATTGTCTGAGCACGCTTGTCAAGACACTGCAGATTATGGAACGCTCTACCGACAAGGAGACGCTGGACCACTATGCCGCACTCTTCGACAGCCTGTACCGCGAGCTGGAAGCGAGAGTGAAATGATGTTTAGGAGATAAAGGGAGATAAAGGAGTTAAAAGGAGATAAATGCTAAATGTACTATACGCGGTGTACCAAACTATTGGCCTTTAACTCCCCAAGAGCGAAGCGACTATCTCCCTTTAACTCCTTATAACTCCCCTAAGAAGTATTTCTTATGTTCATTGAGCAACCCCCA